>NZ_AQOI01000035.1:0-3214 GCF_000364665.1 Xanthomonas sp. SHU 199 | reverse complement strand
CCCGGCGGCCGCGCCGGCCGCCGCCGCGCCGATGCCGATGAGCTCGCCCACCGAGGCCTCCACCGGCGGCAGCGCCAAGCCCGGCAACGCCCTGCCCGAGGGCCACGTGCTGCGCGCGCCGATGGTCGGCACCTTCTACACCTCGCCGGCCCCGGACAAGCCGGCCTTCGTCAGCGTCGGCCAGGCGGTCAAGGCCGGCGAGACCCTGGCGATCATCGAGGCGATGAAGATGTTCAACCCGATCGAAGCCGACGTCTCCGGCACCATCGTCGCGATCCTGGGCGAAAGCGGCCAGCCGGTGGAGTTCGATCAGCCGTTGTTTGTGATTCAGTAGCCGGGATTGGGGATTCGTGATTCGGGATTCGCAACAGCGGCCGCACGAGCGCCTGGACGTCTGGCGCGACGCGATGACGCTGGTCGAATCGATCTACCGGATCACCGAACGTTTCCCCGACTCCGAGCGTTTCGGACTCATCGCGCAGATGCGCCGAGCAGCCGTCAGTGTTCCCTCCAACATTGCCGAGGGGGCGGCCCGCAGATCCACCGCGGAATACCTGCGCTTCCTGTCGATGGCCCGTGGCTCGCTGTCGGAACTGGATACCCAGACCCAGCTCGCCGTGAGGCTTGGTTTCAGCGGCGCGGACGCCTCGCTGGCCGCGCTGCTCGATCGCGTTTTTTCCCGACTCAACGCCCTGATTCGTTCGCTGGACAACGCCCACTCCATCCGGGAGGACGTTGCCCCCTACGAATCCCCAATCCCGAATCCCGAATCCCATGCTCGATAAAGTCGTCATCGCCAATCGCGGCGAAATCGCGCTGCGCATCCTGCGCGCGTGCCATACGCTCGGCATCCGCACGGTCGCGGTGCATTCCACCGTGGACCGCAACCTCAAGCACGTGGCCATGGCCGACGAGTCGGTGTGCATCGGCCCGGCGCCCTCCTCGGAGAGCTACCTCAACATCCCGGCGCTGATCGCCGCGGCCGAGGTCACCGATGCCCAGGCCATCCACCCCGGCTACGGCTTCCTGTCGGAGAACGCCGACTTCGCCGAGCGCGTGGAGCAGTCCGGCTTCATCTTCATCGGGCCCAAGGCCGACACCATCCGCCTGATGGGCGACAAGGTCGAGGCGATCCGCGCGATGAAGGCCGCCGGCGTGCCGTGCGTGCCCGGCTCGGGCGGCCCGCTGGGCGAGGACATCGTCGCCAACACCAAGATCGCCCGCGAGATCGGCTACCCGGTGATCATCAAGGCCGCCGGCGGCGGCGGCGGCCGCGGCATGCGCGTGGTGCATTCGGAGGCCGCGCTGAAGGCCGCCATCGAGACCACCAAGTCCGAGGCCAAGGCCGCTTTCAGCAACGACCAGGTGTACATGGAGAAGTTCCTGGAGAACCCGCGCCACGTGGAGATCCAGGTGCTGGCCGACGGCCAGGGCGGCGCCATCCACCTGGGCGAGCGCGACTGCTCGATGCAGCGCCGCCACCAGAAGGTGGTGGAGGAAGCGCCGGCGCCGGGCATCACCGAGGAACTGCGCAACGAGATCGGCAAGGTCTGCGTGGACGCCTGCATCCGCATCGGCTACCGCGGCGCCGGCACCTTCGAGTTCCTGTTCGAGAACGGGCGCTTCTACTTCATCGAGATGAACACGCGCATCCAGGTGGAGCACCCGGTCACCGAGCGCATCACCGGCATCGACTTGGTCTGCGAGCAGCTGCGCATCGCCGCCGGGCACAAGCTCAGCATCAAGCAGAAGGACATCGTCCTGCGCGGCCATGCGATCGAGTGCCGCATCAACGCCGAGGACCCGGAAACCTTCATGCCCAACCCGGGCCTGATCACCGGCTTCCACCCGCCCGGCGGTCCCGGCGTGCGCGTGGACACGCACATCTACAGCGGCTACAAAGTGCCGCCGAACTACGACTCGATGATCGGCAAGCTGATCGTGCACGGCCCCGACCGCGAGACCGCGATCGCGCGCATGCGCGTGGCGCTGAGCGAGATGGTGGTGGACGGCATCAAGACCAACATCCCGCTGCAGCAGCGGATCATGCGCGACAAGGGCTTCCAGGCCGGCGGCCAGAACATCCACTACCTGGAAAAGCGCCTGGCCGAGCGCAAGAACAAGTCGATTGCCTTGTAGGAACGGCGGGATTCGGGATTCGGGATTTGGGATTCGCTAAAGCCGGCTTCGGATCGATGCCGGCGAGCGCGAAGGTTGCGGCTTCGATGGGCCCATGGTCTTGTCGAGCCTAGGGCCGCAGATGCGCCCAGACACACCCGAAAGATTCGGATCTGGATCCGCTTTTGCGAATCCCCCCATCCCCAATCCCGAATCCCGGCTACTTCGCCTGCGTCCCCGCCACCGGCTCCACGCCCAGGCTCGAGGTCGGGCTGACGATCATCACCGTCTCGGTGGAGCCGTCCGGCCAGACGATCTGGAAGGTGCTGCCCGGGGCCAGGGTGGAAAAGGGCATGCCGCTGTTGGCGCGGTAGATCGCCGCCACCTGCGCGGCGCCGGCGCGGCGCACGTCCGGCGCGGCGTGCGCGGTGGTCAGTTCGACCTTGGACAGGCCGCGGTAGCGCTGTTCGGCGGTGTCGATCAGCAACAGGCCCGCCGCCGCCGCCGAATAGGCGACGAAGGCCAGGACCCAGAACCAGAATTTGGCGCCGTGCAGCCATCGCCGGTAATTCATGAGCCTGCTCCCTTGCTGTCCACCAGTCGATTGACCATGTCGTTCATCGTGTCCGTGCCTTGCCGCGGCACCGCGGCGTCGTAAACAAAACTGCTGAAGTCCTGGGTGGGGTCGCGCGAGCAGATCCCGCCGTTGGCGCAATAGCGGGTCATCAACTCGCTGTCCGGGCCGCAATCCAATCCCAGCCTGCAGGCGGCCAACTGCCAGGCCAATTCGGAAAACTGGGTGCCGGCCACGCGCCCGTCCAGACTGTCGTCGCCGCTTGCGGCCAGGCCCATCGCCGGCGACAGCGCCACGTAGGCATCGGGATCGCCGGAGGCGCGCACCCGCGCGACCAGATCGCGTTTGTACTCGGCGCCGGCATGCAACGGCTGGCCGAGCGCCAGCAGCGCCGCTTCGGCGGCCAGGTTGCCGCCGCGCGCAGCCTGTATGCGCTGGGCGACGATGGCCTGGCGGGTCAGGCCGTCGCCGGGCGCGAAGCCGGCGCAACGGCGGCCGACGCGAGCGCGCGCCTGCACCATC
>NZ_AQOI01000034.1:0-3331 GCF_000364665.1 Xanthomonas sp. SHU 199 | reverse complement strand
GGCGGCCGCTGGTCGGCGCCGCGGCGCAGCCGCAGACCATCCACGACTTCGGCGGCTTTCCGCAGGCGCTGTACGCGATGCAGTACCCGGCGCCGGGCGCGCCGGCCGTGGCCCAGCAGGTCGCCGAGCTGCTGGCGCAGGCCGGGCTGGCGCCGGTGCTGGACGAGCGTCGCGGGCTGGACCACGGCGTGTGGGTGCCGCTGTCGCTGCTGTACCCGCAGGCCGACATCCCGGTGGTGCCGCTGTCGATCCAGCCGGAACTCGGTCCGGAGCACCACCTGGCGCTGGGCCGCGCACTGGCGCCGCTGCGCGAGGACGGCGTGCTGGTGATCGGCTCGGGCAGCATCACCCACAACCTGCACGACTTCGGCCGCTACGCCGAGGGCAAGGAAGTGCCCTACGTGCGTCCGTTCATCGAATGGACCGAGCAGGCGTTGCGCCGCGACGACGTGCCGGCGATGCTCGACTATCGCCGGCAGGCGCCGTTCGCCGAGCGCGCGCATCCCACTGACGAGCACTGGCTGCCGATCTATGTGGCGATGGGTGCGGCCGGCGCGGACGGGCTGGGCGCGCAGCGCATCGATGCGGGGATCGACGCCGGCCTGCTGGCGATGGACATCTACCGCTTCGACGGCGCCGCGGCGCGCGTGGCGGCCTGAACGCCAGGAGATCGACCTGAGCGATTCATCGCGGTGAAGGCCGCACCGCATCCGCGTCTCACCGTTTGAGACGCGGACCCGGCATCGTCGGCCGGTGAATACCCTCGAGAAACTCGCCGTGCTCGCCGACGCGGCCAAGTACGACGCGTCCTGCGCCTCCAGCGGCGCCGACAAGCGCCATTCGCTGCGCAGCGGCGGCATCGGCAGCACCGAGGGCATGGGTATCTGCCATTCGTACACGCCCGACGGGCGCTGCGTGTCGCTGCTGAAGATCCTGCTGACCAACTTCTGCGTGTTCGACTGCGCGTACTGCGTCAACCGCGTGTCCAGCAACGTGCGCCGCGCGCGCTTCACCCCGGCCGAAGTGGTCAAGCTGACCCTGGATTTCTACAAGCGCAACTACATCGAAGGCCTGTTCCTCTCCAGCGGCATCATCCGCAACAGCGACTACACCATGGAGCAACTGGTGGAAGTGGCGCGGCAGCTGCGCGAGGAGCACCGCTTCGCCGGATACATCCATCTCAAGACCATTCCCGACGCGGCGCCGGAGCTGCTCGCCGCCGCCGGCCGCTACGCCGACCGGCTCAGCATCAACGTGGAGCTGCCGACCGAGCGCGGCCTGGCGCTACTGGCGCCGGAGAAGAACGTCGGCGGCATCCGTGCGGCGATGGGCGAATTGCGCTGGCGCATCGAGGAGAGCAAGGAGGCGCGCAAGGCCGAAACCCGCGTCCGCGCCAAGCCGCCGCGCTTCGCCCCGGCCGGGCAGAGCACGCAGATGATCGTCGGCGCCGACGGCGCGGACGATCGCGCGATCCTGCACACCAGCCACAATCTCTACGGCAACTATCGCCTGCGCCGGGTCTACTACTCCGCGTTCAGCCCGATTCCCGACGCCTCGGCCAAGCTGCCGCTGCTGGCGCCGCCGCTGCAGCGCGAGCACCGCCTGTACCAGGCCGACTGGCTGCTGCGGTTCTACGATTTCTCGGTGGAGGAGATCGCCCCGCCTGCGGCCAGCGGCATGCTCGATCTGGACGTGGACCCCAAGCTGGCGTGGGCGCTGCGCAACCCGGAGCGATTCCCGGTGGATCTCAACACCGCCGCGCGCGAACTGTTGTTGCGCGTGCCGGGGCTGGGCACCCGCAACGTCGAGCGCTTGCTGCTGGCGCGGCGGCATGCGCGGCTGCGGGTCGAGGATCTGGCGCGGCTGCGGGTGCCGCTGAAGAAGTTGCTGCCGTTCGTCAGTGTGCTCGATCACCATCCGCGGCAGCGGCTGGACGATCCGCAGCGGCTGCGTGCGCAACTGGCGCCGGCACCGCGGCAGGGGGGCTTGTTTGATTGACGCGGTGGGGTGGGGTGTTGCCATGCTTGCTGCAACGGCAACGGCAACGGCAACGGCAACAGCAACAGCAACAGCAACATCAAAGGCTTTCGCGCCTACGGGCGCGAGTGACTTTTGTCTTGGCAAAAGTCACCAAAACCGCTCCCGCCTGACACGAGCCGGTGCGATACGGCCGCACCGGTCCCCTGCGCTCCTCGCGGCGAGCGGCACGGCGCCCAAACTCGCTTCGCTCAAACAAGGGCGCCTCTTCGGCCGCTCGCCACTCCGGTGCTCGGCTCGCTTTAAGGCGGGAAGTTTTAAAAGCAACATCACGAGCAACAGCAACAGCAACAGCAACAGCAACATCCGCAGGCGCGGCGATGGTTGCGGATGCTGTGTTGGCGGTTGTGTTGCTGTGTTCTGCATTCGTTTCGGTGAGCTGATGCGTGGAGCGGGGCATGTTCCAGGCTGAGGTGGTGCCGCCGTGGAGTCTGGAGGCGTGGCGGGCGGTGGCGCGGGCGGCGTGGTGCGCGCAGGTGGCGCCGGAGACGCTGGCCTGGGACGGCGACGTGCAGGGCGGCCTGCTCGCCGGGACCGACGTCGCCACGCTGCCGGCGCAGGTGCCGCCGCCGCGGGTATCGGCCGAGTTCCTGGCGCTGGCCGGTGCGGTGCTGTGCCATCGCGATCCGCAGCGGCATGCGCTGCTGTACTGGCTGCTGTGGCGCATCGCCGGCGGCGAGCGCGCGCTGCTGCAGCGGGTCACCGATGCCGATGTGCACCGCGCCCAGCAATGGGCGCAGGCGGTGCGCCGCGACAGCCACAAGATGAAGGCGTTCGTGCGCTTCCGCGAGGTGCCGGGCGAGCAGGAGGCCTACATCGCCTGGTTCGAGCCGGAACATCACATCGTCGATCGGGTGGCGCCGTTCTTCGCGCGGCGCTTCGCCGGCATGCGCTGGGCGATCCTCACCCCGTACCGCAGCGTGCGCTGGGACGGCGAGACGCTGCAGTTCGGCGCCGGCGCGCAGCGGGCCGATGCGCCGGCCGACGATGCGCAGGACACGCTGTGGCGCACCTACTACGCCAACATCTTCAACCCGGCGCGGCTCAATCCGACGATGATGCGCCAGGAGATGCCGCAGAAATACTGGAAGCACCTGCCGGAAGCGCAACTGCTGCCCACGCTGATCCGCGACGCCGGGCAGCGCGTGCGCGAGATGGCCGAGCGCGCGCCCGAACCGGTGCGGCGGCGCATTCCCGCGCCGGTACCGGCGCCAGCGGTGGCCGCCGACGACAGCCTGGACGCGCTGCGCGCGGCGGCGCGCGACTGCCGCCGCTGTCCGCTGTGGCAGGCGGC
>NZ_AQOI01000033.1:0-15050 GCF_000364665.1 Xanthomonas sp. SHU 199 | reverse complement strand
CCCCAAAAAATACCGCTGAATGTCGATACAGCCTAGTGCCAGTTCGAACAAGCGCTAAGTATCGGCCAGGGGTGCCGCAAGCCCAGCGCCTGCGCAAAGCCATCAACCACATCTGACTGATCAAACGGAAATTTTCAACTCGCAGAGAACGAAACCAGCCGTGGCATCTACAGCGTCATACGCGGCCCTTGTTCTTGTCGCTGGATTTGCTGCTGAGTCTGTTCCAGCGCCTGCTGGTGCACCTGGTCCTGCTTGATGACTTCCGCCTGCTGCAGGTTCTGCTCCGCTGGCTGCTGGGCCGCTTCCCGTCCATCGACACGAGCATGAAAGAACGGCAGCTTGTCGCCAAACGGCGCGTAAACCGCCAGCACGTTCTCGGCTCCGTCCTTGCCCAGCGCGCCGGTCACCCGATCTACCCGCTTCACCAACGGATCCTCGATCTGCTGCCTGTAGAGCGCCGCCGTCACGTTTCGGCTTTCCTCCTCGTTCCAGTTCCCCGTTCCGCTCACCCAAGAGTGGATCGTTTGGTAAGTGGAGTGATCCGGATGCGCGGGGTTGTCGGCCAGCACCTGTCCAGGCATTGCCTTCTCCTGAGTCTGTTCGGCCTCCTGTTCTTTGCCGCGGCCTGGTGCGGTCACAGAGACCGTAGCCAGCGTCGGCACGTGCGCCACGGCCGCCTGGCTCAACTCAGCTTTAGCCTGGCGCAGTTCATCGGAAGTAGTCACTGCGACCTGGCGGGCCAGCCCATCCTGACCGACCTGGTAGTGAACGATCTGGCTGTCGTAACCGTATTGGCCTTGCTCGTTGGGCTTCAGCCTCTGCACCATCCGGCCGGTAAGGCCTTCGGCTTCTCGCGTGCGCTGGGTGGCGAGCTTCACCGCCTCTAGGTTGTTTTCTTGGGCGTTGAGGTCAATGCCGACAGCCCTATAGCGGTGCAGAAGCTCGTTGTGCTCCATCTGGGCCGCCGTGGGCGCTGGGCGAGCCTCAATGGCAGCCAGCGTCTCCTGAGCGCGCTCCAGCGAGGGCTGGCGCATCAGATTGGTGAGCTCCAACTCCATCGCCAGGTTGCCGGTCGCCGCCCCGTCCTTGCCGACCCATTGCCCAGCCTCGTTTCGTTCGTAGACCTCACCAGTGTGGGCCTGCACCCGGTCCGTCTTGGCCTTGGCGTTCTCGGCCGCCGCCGGCACCCCCACCCCATAGTCCTGCCCGCGCTGGGCGGCATGGCTCTCCAGGTAGGCCTGGGCAATGGCCTCGCGACCGGTGGCGATGTTGCCCTCGATCCGGGCCAGGGCTTCCTGGTTCAGGCGCTGCGTCTGCTCTGCACTCGCGAACTGGGGCTCGTAGACACCCCGGTCGTTGGCGCCGTCCACACCGGTCTTGACTTGGCGCTCCCACTTCTCCGTGTCCGGATTGCGATGCCAATTTTGGTTGTCCAACCCAATCCGATCGCCCGGCTGGGCGGGCAGGTCGAACGGATCCTGCGGCCGGGGCGCTTTGCCCAAGGCAAATTCAACGGCCTTGGCATTGGCCATCGCGCCCAGTTCCAGGGATTTCGCGTAGCTGGCCACCACGTCCTGCTCGACCGCCTTGCCCTGCCCTTCTTGCAGCTGACCTTGACGCTCCCAGTTGCGGCCGTTGAACTGCCAGTCCACTCCGGCCTTGTCGGTCTGGTGGAAGATGTCTCGGTTCTCTTTCAGGTCCACGGCCTTGTCGAAGGCCTTGCTCATCAGGACTGCGTCGCCCACCACCAATGCCGCGGGCACAAAACTGCTGCTACTGCCCAGCGCGGCCGCAGTGGACGCGCCGCCAGCCCAGCCGCCCACATTGCGAGCAACGGCGTGATTGACCTCTGATTGCGCAGCTGTGAGGTTGCCTTGCTCCATCAGCGTCGCCGCCGTGCGAGCGGTCATCACCGCATCCGCCCCAGTGGCCAGAAGCCCACCAGCCCGGATCAGCCCGCGCGCGGAGGCCTCGCCCATCAGTAGCTGCATGGAGACTTCGCCACGCTGTCCGCGCGGCACGCGGAGACTATTTGCGGCCTCTTCTCCCAGTGTGTTCTCGACCACAGCCACCCCACCTGGCGAAATGGTCAAGCGGCCGTCGTGGTAAGCGTCGGCGATAGCCTGGGATAGGCTGTTGCGTTGGAAGTCTAGGTTACCGTCCCTCAGCAGCGGCCTTCCAGAACTTTGAAAGTGCTGCAAGGTGGAGACAATGCGGCCTTCGCTATAGGTTACTGGGGCCCATTGGCGGGAATTGGGGCTTAACTGGGCATGTGCGTCAAGCTGTATCGAGTTCTGACTAGCGTAGCCGTCAGGGTCAAGATAGAATGCGCGCGTGATAGCTCGGGTTTGAGCTATCGTTTCCCCTAGCGCATTGTTGGTGCGCAAGTCGCCATTGATGAGCGCTATTTGCACCGTGTCGCCCAATCGCTGAACCTTAAGGGCGACTCTATCTAAGGCATTAGGATCAGGCTTGGGGAGCAGCACGGCTTGGCCATCCTTTGTGGCCGCCAATTCATTGAGAGCATCTCTGATACCAAGGGGATATTCCTTGATATGGCGCCCTGTATGTGGCGTAACCCCAATGGCGCGAGCAAGGGCCTTGTCGTTTGGTAAATTAATCAGATTAGTGGTCGCATCTTTATCTAACCGGCCGTTGTCAACAAGTACCTGCAATAAAGCATGTTTCTCAAACGACTTCTGATCAACGCCGTGGTGCTGCTGGAAGAGGGGCTTACCTGCCATAACCTAGGCTCCGTCCTTGTCAGCTTATGAGATCAGATATCCGATGCATCAATGAAAGAGATGCCACTGGCTTCCGCGTCGTCAGGTATTCCGGCTTCGCGAATCGCCACCTTAAACGTCTTGTCGCAGAACACAGACGGGTTGAATGGCAGACGAAACACATGAGCCTGTCCCAACACCTCATCCCGGAACACGAGGCTGGCCCCTCCACCTAAGGAATAGAACTTCCCACGCACATAGTCATCACTGACCTTGACGTTGAGTCTCGACACCTCTTCATCCAAGGCATCCAGCTCTCGAACAACATCGCACAAGAAACGACGAGGTCCCTTGATGCCATCGGCTAGTCGGTAATCCACCTCAGCAAACGCGAAGGCGTCTGGATCGACCGAGCACATAACGTCATGGAGTTTCTCGGAAACCAACCAGTAGCCACCAAATCCCTCTTCCAGATCACGAGGCTCTGGTCCAGCGCTGGGCTCATAGGTCATCTTTGGTTGTTCAAGCATCGAAGGGAAGCCGCCCTCTGGCGGACGCAGATTCACACAGGGCGTCGAAAACAGCCGGCGGAGGTTGTCAAACGTCACTCCGCAGCGCGGCCTGTTGCTCTCCATGTCCGAGACGAACATGTAGAAGGCACCCGGCTTAGGCTGATTGGTCATCGTTGTCTCCATGCGTTGCATCCCGTCCACTTGGGTATGGCCTTCACCTCACCAGGGCCAGAGTCTACCGCTCTGATCGCCGACGTGGGCAGACAAGAGGGGGCACGCGAAGCCCTCTAAGCACGCCCACCTCTACGAAAACTTTCAGCGCTTTGCCGGCTCCCACCCTGCCCGCATGGCCTCTTCAGGGCTGCAGAACATGCGCTAGCCGCAGCTTGGGTCGATGCTGGTGCGCTCGTAGTCCCGCTGGCCGGGCAAGTGATAGATCTTCTTGTCCTGACGGGAGATGTTGCCCTTGATGCGGCATCCACTGGACACGGGGGGTGTGGCCACCTGAGCCTGTCGGGCCGCCTGTTCCCGCTTGCCGCGCCGATAGTCCGCGGGCATTTGGAAAGGCCCTTGCCAGAGGTTCTGCTGGTGCTGGCGCGCGTCGGATTCGTCAGCGATGAAATCCTTTGAGTATTGGCGATACGCCACCACCCAGCCTGAGCGCACCATCCAGAGATTGATGGACCGTCCTTGGACGAAGCATTCGGCCACCACTCGGCCATAGCGGTCCGTGTCCTTGGGCTGGCAACGAACGGTCTTGTCCAGCACATAGCCGTCCAGCGCTGCAGCGGACCGTCGGCCACAGGGCCAGGCGCGTCCGTCCTTGGTGGTGCATTGTTGGGCGCCTTCTGGAGCATCAATGCCCCACAGGCGAATGCGCTGATCGGCTACGGTGAGGGTGTCGCCGTCCGTGACGGTCGCGCGGCCGACCAACTCTGCGGCTGCTCCTGAGGATGTAGTAAAAACCAGTAGCAACACCGAACGCCTAAACGACATCAACATCCAAATCCTTTCAAGACCGCCCTGGACTTGCCGGGCCCCAACGGACCAAGCACTTTAGCGGGAAGGGGCAAAGAGATGGAGCGCTATGTCCACCCCCTGCTGGCCAGGCTCACGTGCTGCCGGCCACCGGTGACCAAATGGTCGATGATCCGGATGTCGAGAAGCGCTAGCGCTTGCTTTAGAGTCGCTAACAAAGCTCAGAGGAATCCGTAAGCAGATGATCGAGCAGGCAATCGAGATCCACTCCAGATGGATATCGATTCGACGTTCGAATTGGATGCGAAGCTTGCCCATGCCTGCGAACCCAGTGTGAGTGCGTTCCACGAACCAACGATGGCGCCGCAGCTTGTCGTTGCGCTCGATTCTCTTGCGAGCGATGCGTGGCGTGATGTCCCGCTCCATGAGAAGATGGCAGCAACAGTCGATGTTGTATGTCTTATCAGCGTGCAGTTTGCTTGGCCAACGTCGTGGGAGCCCTGGCTTGCCGGCGACCGGCGGCAAGCATCGATTGGTTCCTCGAAGACCACCGAGTTGTGCCGGTTGGCTCCGGTCATGCAAAACGCCAAAGGAACGCTATTGCGGTCGACGAGCAGATGGCTCTTGCCGCCGAGTTTGCGGCGATTGATTGGGTTCGGCCCGGCGTACGAGCGCCCATCGTGAGTAGCGGCGGGTTACGTCAAGATCAGCGTTTGGCTGAACCAGATCGGGGTTTGGTCGGTGTGTCATTGAGTTTGTAGTACAGCCGAGAAATCCTATCACTGAGTCCCATAGTCAGTGGTCCGTGCCGATAGCTCTCAAGCCAGCTAGGCTCAGGCTTCGACAGTAACCCGACTACCGACGGAG
This sequence comes from Xanthomonas sp. SHU 199, assembly GCF_000364665.1. Lineage (NCBI taxonomy): Bacteria > Pseudomonadati > Pseudomonadota > Gammaproteobacteria > Lysobacterales > Lysobacteraceae > Xanthomonas > Xanthomonas sp. SHU 199. The sequence goes on along the minus strand of NZ_AQOI01000033.1, from coordinate 9,970 downwards.
TAAGGGCTAGAGCGCATCCTGGCGTGGGGTAGTGGCGCGTCAGCCGGGCAGCTTCGCGGCGCACTTCAACAGGCAAGCGCTCATCAAGCGCGAGCTCTACCAGGAATGCTCCGGCTTGGTAGAGATGGCGTGTACTTTCCTCGGGCGTTGTCATATATCCATCCTAAAAAACGAGCAGTTGGGATCAGGGTTCTACGCTTGAAAGGAAGTTCGCCTCCGGTAGCTGACTTGGGGAGGTGGCAATGTCCAGAATTTTCCCGTCGGTGCGATTCGAGTCAGGAAGAGTGGTCTCTGCTGTCCTTTGTGGTGGGCCGTGGATTCAGGCTGCGGGCGCACTCCACGTCGGCTCTGGATCATGGTGATGTCCGCTCTTCTGTTGAAGGTGGCTCCTGGTTTAGCCGCGGCACATCGGACCAGTATGAGTTCCCTTCAGGTAGTAGCATGCTCAAAAAGACATCTAGCAGGACTGGCCGCCTCCAGCTCGGATCTGGCACGAAGTGGTACTCATCACGCCGCAGTGCCTGGTGAGCCGATCGGGAGGTAAGCCAGCGGGATCTGCGGCGCATTTCCTCCAACATCGCGTTGCGCGCCGCTATCTGGTCCATGCCCGATCGCAGGAAGGCAGCGGCCGCACCTCGGGCCCCATACCAGGCCAGATAGCGTTTGCGGGCCAAGCTGTGGCTGGCCCACTCATCGGCCATCGCATGCATGATCACGGCTGCGCCGGCGGTCTCAAGCGTGTGGCGGCGTAAGAGATGAGTGAGGTAGGTCTCGATCTCGGCCTCGGCCAGTGCCCTCCATACCTGCACCTTGGCTCCCAGGGCGTCGGGGCGGCCTGCCACCTCCATCAAGGCTGAGTGCAGTCCAGCTTGGAGACAACGGGATCCGCCCCAGTCGGTGGTATAGCACCAAGCTAGCGGCTCATACAGAGAGCGCCGAATGCCGGGCTCTGGACCTTGCGACACCCGTATCGCCCCCGCGTCCTCAAGGCACCGCATCAGTGCGTGACTTAGGGCCGTGCCAGTGCTGAAGGGTGCTTCGGTCGAAGTGGATAGTTCAAGCGCATACCAAGCGGCAAGGCGCACCAATCCCAGCGATTGGGCATAGGGCACCAGGTCGCGGGCGGCGGGTGGCAGAGTCGGTTGGGTGCCGGCACATACCATCGCACCTCTCGCGAGTAAGTCGGGAATGCTACCAGCGCCTCACAAAGTTTTCCACATGTTTTTCATGTAAGCGGTAGGTGGGTCATAGATTCCCTAGTCGTCCGTGCCTGTTGACGACAATGGCCCCCAAGACCATCTACCGAGATGACTATCGAAAGCTAGTGGAGCGGCTGCGGGGCCGCCGCGAGGAGTTGGGACTGTCGCAGAGCGAGGTGGCGCGTACGCTGGGTTGGCCACAGCAACGGATGTCTGCGGTGGAGGCCGGAGCCCGTCGCCTTGATGTTATCGAATTCTTCCAGCTGACTTCGGCCCTTGGTTTAAGTCCGTCGCGAGCCGTCAAGCTGATCCTTTCCGCAACTTGGGCGGCCACAAGTGGTTGATTTTTAAGTGCTACCAGAGGTTCCGGTGTCTCAGGCGCACTAAGCAGTGTTTGTACTAATGGGTTGGGCATAAAGACTCGTGTACTGGGGATGTAGCCGATCTGAAGGATCTCCTCACCCATCTATGCTTAGCTGTCTACGAACGCTGCTTAGTACACCCATCTGCGGGCGGTCTAGAGACCTGCATCCCTGAGCCTTCATGGCACAATGCCGAGAGTCTTATTCCGAAAGCCACCAAGGAATGCTCAGGGAGAGCAAGGCAAGTGACTAAGGGAACCAGCGAAGATAGCTCGGCCGAAAGAATCTCTTTCCCAGCGATTGCATGGGTGAGGTTCCTGCGTAGCTATGGTCCGACGCCACAGAACCTGACAATGTTCGACGAGTATGTTTCCGGAGCCGTTGGCCGGGCCAAAGTCCAGCCGATCAGGCTCGCGACGCCGTTGCTCGAAAAGATGGTTGGGCACGTTGAGTCTAAGGCGCCGGGCTCGATGCTGATTGCCGGCACTGCGGGCGATGGCAAGACCTATCACTGCCGGACCCTGTGGATGCGTCTGGGGGGCGACCCCAAGGATTGGGCTGCCAAGGGAAATTTTAAGGAGCTGAGGCTCGCTGACGGCCGCACGGCCGTCTTCATCAAGGATCTCTCTGAGTTCAACGGTCAAGAAAGTGACCTGCCGCTGCAGCGGTTAGAAAGGTCGGTGTTGGGCGGTGATGACTCCGAGATGCTTATCATTGCGGCCAATCATGGTCAGATCCTCGATCGCCTGCGCGACCTCGGAAAACGCCAAGGGCGCCGACATCCGTTGCGCACGCCGCTCCAGGAGTGCTTCTTGCAAGCCGGTCCGGCACCTGATCGCCTAGCGGTGTTTGACCTCAGCCGCACGACGACCCGCAAGACCCTTGAGGAAGTCGCCAGGGCGGTGGCAGGGCACCCCGAATGGGACAACTGCTCCCGCTGCCCTCTAAGTGTTTACGGGAAGGTCTGTCCGATCGACGAGAATCGGCGCCGGCTGCTCGGCGATGCTAACGACGGCCAGCTCGCGAGTCGAATTGGTGACCTGGTGGAGATCGCGCGTCTCAACGGTCTGCATCTGCCGGTGCGTGACCTGCTTGCACTGTGCGCGAACATGGTCCTCGGGTACTCCGATGCGAAGGAGGCAAAGGAGAATCTCATGACCTGCGCCGATGTGGGAAGGATTCAAGAGGCGGGTCACGTCAGCAAAGCGAGCATTTACGCCAATGCCTTCGGGGCGAACCTTCCCAAGCGCAGAGCGTCCGACCGGCCGGTATTTAAGGCGATGGCAAGCTTTGGAGTCGGCGAGGAAACTACCAACGCGGCCGATGGCCTGTTGGTCTACGGTAAGGATGACTCGAGACTGCAAGCCGACTTCCAGCGCCTGGTGGCTAGCGACCCCATCTATGGCGGAACTGCGAGCTATATCGCGGCCCAAAACGACTACTTGGAAGGGTATGAAAGCGCTCGCCATGAGGGCGGTGCCGCGGAGTTCATTGAGATGCTGGAGGACCAGCGTCGCAGGCTCTACTTCACGTTGCCCAAGGAAGAGTTCGGCTATTCGCGCTGGGCTATGACGGTCTTCCGCTACGCAGGCGATTATCTAGGAATAATCGACACATTGGTCGAAAAGAAGACGCAGGTCAGCGAGGCCGTCCGCGCACGGATCGTCAAGGGTCTCAACCGCGTTCTGACAGGGCTTCTGCTGGAAAACTCAGATCGAATCTTCATTGCGAGTTCCGGCGGCTTTACGCAGAGCCGCGTGAGCGTGCTTTGCGACCACGAAACCCCTGCTCGACGGCAACAGGGGATCGGAATGGCAATCAAGCTCAATACCATGACTGGGCGACCCTTCTTGGAGGTACAGCTCGCTCCGGGCATCGCCAACAAGGTGATCTTCGATTTGACGCCGATCCGCCATGAGTTCCTCTCGCGAGTCGCAGAAGGGTCGCTGCCGGCGAGCTTCTCCAACGAGTGCCTCGAAGACTTGATGGCGTTCAAGGCCAAGCTTCTGCGTAAGGCGGAGAACGTCCGAAAGGGCGGTATCGCGGATGATGACGAGGTCAGCAACGAGAACGCGGCCATGACGCTCAACTTCATTGACATTGAGCCAGCCGGGCGGGGCTCGACCCGCCCCGTTACTGTGAGGACCCCGGCATGAGCGAGGTCGTCAAGCGGCCCGAGATCAGGGGCGTCGACTTCTGCGTGGATGAAAACATCTGGGGGCATCGTCTCTACGACGAGCAGCTGCCGCATCTGACTGTGCTGGAGTTCTTAGGTGTCTTGGGCTCGAACCTAGACAAGCCGTTGCGACCCCATGAGGGCCTTGGAGGCGCAGTCAAATTCAAGCCGCAGCGTCAGATGCGTTTGCGGGGGCTTCTCTTCAACAACCCTTACGTCGAATCAATCGCCGAAAGCAAAATCGCAGATGAGGAGAAATGGCGTCAATGGTTCGATAAGTTCGACCACGGCAGGACCGGCAATGGCGACTCGGCCAGCGACGTGCACTACCTGCGCCAGTCTTTTACAAGCTTCGACGACTTCTCCAAGGCAATAGAACTGCTTCGCTCCTCTTCCTTTGAGTCCCGCAGCAACAAGCGCTGGAGCTCGAAGTTCGTCTTTCCCTTCGGGCCTGACGCTCTCTACGAAGACTTGCAGATCAATGCCAAGGGCATGAGTAACGATCGGCGTTTTTTTGCGCGCACAGGTGAGTTGCTCTACTTGATGCTCACCCGTGCCAAGCGAGGCGCAGAACTTGGGGATCTATTAGCCAATCGCCTGTTCGAGCGCTCCGCCCCGATGAATCGACTGGCCCATGCGCTGCAGGGCACGCCACAATTACCAGAAGAAGCGCGCCTGTCCGGCTACCTGCCGGAGGCGTCCAGCCCGCGATTCGACCAGATTTGCGAGGACTGGCTTGCAATTCTGTCGAGAGATATGCCGGTCTATGACGCGTTGGAGCACCTGATCGCTATCACGGGTCTCAACATGTTGCTCTACTTCTTGGAGCGCGCGAAGCGCATCGCTGGGGATGACGAGCCCGTAGAGTTCGTGTGTGAGATCGTCTCAAAGGACGGACGCAAGGTGAGGGCGCTATCTGGTGACAGCTATCTGGCGAATCAGGGCTATTCCGAAAAGGCAATACGGGCGCACATCGAATCGATCCGTTGCGAGAAGGCGTGGATCGACTCAGCCTCGGCGGAATTTCCCGACGCCGAGCGCGTGTCGCTATTGAGGGAGGCCTTTCAGTGGCCTCCTGCGGATGACAAAGACGACGAGGGTTATTCGAGCCGCAACCCAGACGAATTGGTCTCCAAGCTGGTGGATCTCGCGCTGCCTCGGCACGCCCAGCACGTCGGCAAGATCCACGCGTCGTGGTCACGGGCGATCGGCCTGAGCTCTCGCAGGCTCTCGCGGCGATATCGCTATGCACCCAACGACCGGCTGCTCAAGTCAGTCGTGATCGCGATCGTCGGCGACCGCATGCAGTTCGATGAGTTTCTTCTCGAAGCCAAGCGCCGTTATGGCTTGGTGATCGGCGACGCTGAAGGCTCGCACTTGGTGGATGCCAAGTCCATAGACCAAGCGGAGCTCAGCGAAAACCGCGACAATCTGGAAGCCCGGCTTGTCGGCCTGGGTTTAGTGCGCCGGCTCTCAGATTCCTGCTCCTTTGTTGAAAACCCGTTTGCGTTTGAGGAGGAGGCCGCGTGTTGACCGATCGCATCATTGGGCGCGTCGGCGCGGACATTCTAGCCAAGCGCCTCGCCAACCCCTCCCAAGTGGGGGATTCCGTTGCGCTCTTCCGGCTCGACAAGCTCTCAGCTGGCCAGATTGCCGCCGTCGCGCGCGCGGTTATGGGGAAGCCGGACCTATCTGCTCGGATGGACCTAATGATTCCCGAGGCCCTTGTGGAGGGTCAAGACTTACCGCCGGAAATTCTGATCCATCAGAACGCTGGCTACGTGCGCAACAACGCCGAGACTGACAAGGAGGCGATTCTCACAGCCAGTGGAAGCGAGCACAATCTCTCGGACACACTCGCGCACGTCACGCCTATAGGTGCCAAGGAGATGCGCTCCTATGCCCAGCCTTGGGTGGACGCGGCGCTCCATACGGGTGGCCTCTCACCTGTGTTGGAAGATCGTTCGGTCTTTCAAGCCGCCATTGATGGCCTTCTCAACGCCTCCGAGCTTTCCCTCGTGCAGCTCGGCGAGTTTTGCTCCGAGATCGTCGAGGCCATCTCCACGCGCGGCCTGCCGATCCGCGATGCGGTGGGCTATGCGCTACCGAGGGCGGGACTGCCCAGGGACAGTGGATATTTCTCGAACGCGAGGATGTTCGGGACAGTGCGCGGCCCATGGCAGAAGGCCTTCGTGAAACTCTTCGCCCAGCGGGCGCCGCTACTCAAGAAGCTCCGCCAGAACGGCCAACCGCTCGACGCGGAGGAGTTGAGTGAGCGAATCGAGGCCAACGCCGCTGAGATTAACGAAGGTGCGCGACAGGCGTTGCAGGCCTTCGTAGTGGCGCCGTTGGGAGACCAAGTGACCGCGGCGTCGCTTGCCCAGTTCGAATGGGAGGCGGAGGGTGTCTACCTGGCGTTCGACAAGCCTAAGGAGAAGCAGCAGGGATTGGCGGAAACGACACTGCGCTTCTTCGACCATGATTGCGATGAAGAGAACGCGCTGGAGTCGGAAGGCCGTAAGCTTCTCGAAGACCTGAAGTCGCGCGAACGGCGCGCCGAGTTCATAGCCGAGGATGAAGATTTCTTTGCCACGCACCGCCGCTTCCTAGAGCGCGACGCCAAGCTCATGTCGCGGTGGGAGAAGGCATTATTCGGCAAACCAATTGAGTGTAACGACTTCTTTGATGGGTTCGCGCGAGTGGTCAACAACCTGCATGCGGGTCTCGGAGATGCTACAGGGGAGCGAATCCTACGCTTCACTGTCAACAAGGGAAGAACCGAATGGCGCGAACGCTTCAACCACGACGCCGGCTGCTTCTTCTCCGCCATGTATCGTGGACTGCGGGACCTCATGGGTGCAAAGGTAGATTGGAAAGTCACGCGCATGACCGCGACCGATCTTCCAGATCCTCTGTTCGACTTTGAGCGCTTTATCGCCAAAGAGCGCGAGATTGCCGAGAGCCGAAACAAAAAATTCAAGGCCGTCACATCGCTTGGGCGCCAGGCTTTGCAGATCAAGTTCGATGTCGAACTATTGAAAGTGGCCGCAGGCGCCGAGACCAAGATCAGCAAGACACAGCTCCTATGGAGCTACAAGCCTACGTCGATTGGCCTGTCGATGGTCGCGGACATGCGCCGCCTCTTGGCCAGGGGGGCGGTCGGCTGCTCGGAAGTGCCGCGGCGCTTGGTCAGCAAGAAGGGAGGCGTGCAAAACGTGTCGCTGCTCGACACGGGCACCTTGGAGGCGACCTATTCCACCGACGCCGGCTCGCTCGTTCCAGCGGTCAACAAGCTCCGCAGCTTGCGCCACGAGATCAAGTTGCGGATCAAGGAACTTGCGGATGAAGGCCGGCTGAGCCCGGCGCAGCGCGATGAAGTTCGGGGGGCATGGGACGCGTTCGAACAGGACTACATCAAGGCGATGGAGGACTTCATCTCCACTGGTCTGCATGGCGAGGCCGTCATGCGGCAGGCCGAGTCCTTCGGCGCCCTGCTGAACTCGCTGATGGCCCACGCCCGCGGCGATGTCTGCCGTTCGCGCTTGGTCTCCGAAATTTTGTCGGTGGGCACGGCTCGAGTAGCTGGCGACAACCCGACGCTGATCATCCCGCCTTGGCACCCCGAGCGCATGAAAGCGTTGGCGGTGAAGACCCGCCGCGTTGCGGGTTTCGCTACGCACCTGCTTTCCAGCGGTAGCATCCTCTACGGCGACCGCGAAATATTCATGCGCGAGCTCTCCGACGAGATCGCCCATCCGTTCTATCCAGAGATAGCAGTACTGAATAAGGGGGGATCCCCGAAGTTGGTCAGTGAAAGCAGCACTGTCAACGGCTACAGCCTTTTGGAGGCTCCCATTCGCGGCGACGAACGCGCGATGAGTGACGTGGATCCCGCCGCTGCGGCGAAGCAGGCGAGAGAGCTATTGGAGCGCTATGTCGGCTTGCAGCCCCATGAGGCATCCAATCTTAGTGTCGTGCTCTACGACGCTGACGCGGCTGAGCTACCGCTGGCGACGGTGCGCGAGCTCTCTGCGATTCAGGAGGACGGCAATTTCCAATGCAGTGTGTCGGTGCGCCATGCCGACCAGGCGAAGCTTCGCAGCGTCTACGGCGAACTGGTCAACAAGGCCGGCGATGATCCGGACATGCCTGTCGTCAGCGAGACCAGCGACAATTTCATCTCGAAGCTGCGCATCGCCGTCACGCCTATCTCCTCGACTCCCAGCTTGAGCGCGCAGGGCTTCAAACCGTTCGACGTGGCCTTCTTGCATGACGTGGTCGCCCGCTCCGCCAAGGAAGAGTGGTTGCCTGTGGCTTGGACTAACGATCGCCCAAGCCTTGAGCACGCGCCTTCACGTTGTGCCTATCGCAGCGTGTCAGGCGAAGACGAGCTTAAATCGACCACGTTCCTGACCTGCCCGTGGCAAACCGCCTCGGGCTGGTCTTATGTGACCGCCGTGGCTGCGGTCTGCAACCAGACAGATGCAGCACCCGATAAGCGACTACTGCCCGCCCGACGCATCTCCCTACAAAGCCAGGATCTGTCTGCGTTGCTCAAAGATGCGCACGATCTAGCCGAGTGGGTCGCCACTTACGACGAGCTACTCGACAAGCGACAGCTGCAGCACAATGGCATCACTGTCGTCCGCTACCGTCGCGGCTCCACCAACGGACGCAACATGATCGTGAGTTCCACCTCCGAGCTCCGACTGCTAGGCGTATTGGTGCGCCGCCGGCTCGATGAACTCAAGCTTCAGCTCGCCCCGGATGAGATCAACGCTACCGCTGATAAGGCCAAGCGCGATGCGCTCTCTATCTCTGGCGACATTGTCCTCCGCGCGGCCAAGCGTGGTGTGTCCACTGGTGAAATGATCGGCCTGGTGCTCAGCCGCCATCTGCTGGCCGAGGAGTTCAAGGCGCTCGCCAGCAGTGGCCAAGTCTTGACAGCTTACTTCCTGCTCGATGACTACGCGAGCTGGCTTTCGCAGCCGGAGAGCCGAATTGCAGACATTCTTGCCATCAATGTCGAAGAGAGAGAAGAGGGGATCTGTGTTTCCATCGCGATCGTCGAGTCGAAATATGTCGATGCCATCGGCCTAGCCGCGGCTCGCCGTAGCTCAAAGGACCAATTGCTGCAGACGCTGGACAAGTTTCGGGAAGCTCTCTTCGGTGACCCTGGGCGACTCGACCGTGACGTTTGGCTCGCTCGGCTTGCTGATATGCTCATTGATGCCGATATCCCGCCGGGTACGACTAGCTTGATGGAGCGCGCCCGCTCGAAGCTTCGCGAGGGAGATGTGGAGATCTCACTGCGTGGCTACTCTCAGGTCTACGTTCATACTTCCGACGCAGGCTCTGGATCAGCCTCCGAGCAGGAGCTGCTGTTGGACGAGAGCGGCGTCAAGGCGTGGCAGGAAGTCTTCGATCGGGAGGACCTAAGAAAGCTGGTCGAAGCCTACGCCAAGAACGCGGGAAGCCTCGCGGCGCGAGCCTGCCTCGGTCCCCACGAGCCTTGGTCGGGTCACGGTTTTGAGAAGCCCGCACCTCGCGTGCCGTGGCTTTCCTCGGTGGATCAGATAGCTAACAGTGAAGATGGGGCCATAGAAGTTGTTGCGGAGAAATCTCCTGCTTTCGGGGAGGCCGATGCGCTGGCACAAGAGCCTACGATTTCTGTGCAAACCCTGCCTAACGCCGAGCAGCCGACTGCAGCCCCAACTCCTGCGCCCGCTACATACCTCGGCTCCGCTTTTGCTGACCTCATCGCTTCTAAGTTCGCGGTCGATGCGCAATCCGATGTTGAACGGGAGGAGTGGGCTCGGGATGTCACCAAGAAGCTCAGGGCTGCTCTCAACAGCTATGGTCTGCAGGCTGCAGTCCTCGGCACGCGTCTGACACCCAATGGCTGCCTGGTGCGCCTGGCTGGCTCTGACCGCCTGCGCGTTGAGGACATCGAGAACAAGCGCACGCAACTTCTGACCACCCACGCGATCAATCTCGTCACGGTACAACCCAAGCCCGGCGAGATCGTGGTCACGGTCGCCGGATCCAAGCGCCAAGCAGTGTCACTCTGGGAGTTGTGGTCGCGACGCGAGCTCAATCGCAATGTCGCCGGCATCAATACCTCTTTTCTCCTGGGCGTCCAAGAGATAAATGGTGCACTGCTGTACCTCAACTTGGGTGCGGAGTTTGGCGGACTTTCGTCCCACGAGCCGCATTCGCTAGTGGCGGGGGCC
>NZ_AQOI01000032.1:0-7273 GCF_000364665.1 Xanthomonas sp. SHU 199 | reverse complement strand
CGCAGGCGCGGCGGGTGCGGCACTGGCGCCGCCCTCGGCCACTTCGATCAGCGCCACCACCTTGCCCTCGGACAGGCTGTCGCCGACCTTGACCTTGATCTCCTTGACCACGCCGGCGAACGGCGACGGCACTTCCATCGTCGCCTTGTCCGATTCCAGGGTGACCAGGCTCTGGTCCTTCTTCACCGTGTCGCCGACGGCCACCAGCACTTCGATTACCGGGACGTCGCTGTAGTCACCGATATCGGGGACAAGTGCTTCCTTGATTTCGGCCATGCGGGGAACTCCGGCAACTAATGAGGGGGAAACCCCTATTGTGGCGGCCCGCAGCCGCAGCGCCAACCTTTGGCGGGCAAAAAAGCCCGATCGCCTGCAAGGGGCGCCACTGCAGGCGGACAGTACGCCGGCGCATGTTGCGCAGCCATCGCCGGTGCACCGCCTTCACGGGGCCACGGCTAGGCTCGCCGCAGATTTCCGGAGGGCAGGCATGCGGATCCTGGTGCTGTTGATGGCGTTGGCGATGCCGTTGGTCGCCTGGTTCTCGCAACGCGGCGCGTTCGGCCCGACCAACGGCGCCATCTCCGACCGCTACCCGACCCTGATCGTCGCCGCCGGCTACGCCTTCGCGATCTGGGGTGTGATCTTCCTGCTCGACCTGGCCTTCGGCCTGTGGCAATCCAGCGCGCGGCGCCGTCGCATCAGCGCGCTGGCGCAGGTGCGGACGCCGGCGGCGCTGGGCTTCGCGCTGACGGCGGCGTGGATGCCGGTGTTCTCGCAGCAGCACTTCCTGTTGGCGCTGGCGGTGATCTGGACCGCGCTGGCGGCGATGCTGCTGGCCGCGCTGCGACTGTCGCGCGACCCCGCCCCCGAATCCGGCCAGACCCTGTGGGCCTGGCTGCCGCTGTCGCTGCACGCCGGCTGGCTGTCGCTGGCGGCATTCCTGAACACCGCGCAGGTGATCGTGGCCTACCGCTGGCTCTCGACCGAGCGGATGCTGCCGTGGAGCCTGGTGCTGTTCGCGCTGGCGGCGGCGCTGCTGCTGGGCATGAACCGGGCCATGCGCGGCAACCTCGCCTACGCGGCGGCGGCGCTGTGGGCGCTGGCCGCGGTCTATGCCAAACAGGCCGCCAGCACGCTGGCCGGTGCGCAGAGCGCGGCGTGGGTGGCCTTGCTGCTGGCCGCGGTGCTGGCGCTGCAGACGCTGTGGCTGCGCCTGCGCGCGCGGCGCTGATCCATGGACGCAACGCCAGCGCGCCGCCAATCACCTGTTTTTGCCACATCGCGCTGTCTCGCAAGAGTGGCTTCGGCCGGGCCAGCGTTGTCGGGATAGCCGCGTCGCGGCTGAAACCGCCCCTGCGCGTGTGCCTCGCGCGTGATTGGAGGCACCCGTCAATCGCCAGCCATCGGCACCCGCAGCCATTGCTGCAGCGGCGACCACGCCTGCAGCAGCCGCGGCCAGGCAAACGCGGCATTGGCCGGGCTGCTGGAGGGCAGCGCCAGCAGCACCAGCGGCGGATCGCGCAGCGGCAGGTGCGGCTGCACGAAGCGCGCGAACGCCTGCGCCGCCGCCGCGCCATTGCAGGCGATGGCGCGCAGCTGCGGCAACTGCGCGATGCGCTCGGGCAAGGCATTGGGAATTTCGCTGCCGCGCACGATCGCCGCGTCCAGGCTGCCGCGGCGTCGGCACTGGCCGATCACATCCCACAGGCCCACGCCGGCCGCGTGCAGCGCCTGCATCCGCGCCTCGGCGTCCAATGCCGCATCGAAGCCGCACAGCGTCGCCATCAGCGGCCAGAACCGGTTGCGCGGATGCGCGTAGTAACGCGCCTGCTGCAACGACGCCGCACCGGGCATGGAGCCGAGCACAAGCACGCGGCAATCGTCGCGAATCTGCGCGGGCAGGCCCTGCAACAGCGGCTGCGTCGTCACGTCGCGCGCACCTGGATGAACAGCCAAAAGCCTTAAAACCTCGTTATTTCAAGCATCGGGCGCAAGTGCCTGAACGTCGCCTGCATTCGTCCGGCGAGGGTCGGCGACGATTCATCTTCTCATCGATACGGTGTGCGCGCCCACTCCCGTGGCCCCACAAGAACAAGATGAGGAGATACCCCATGCGGTCCATTCAGATCCTGAGCCTGGCTGTCGTGTCCGCCCTTGCGTTTGCGCCCGCCGCATTCGCACAGGATGCCGATACCGCTTCCGGCAAGCACTTCTCCGTCGTCGGCAGCGCGACTCTGCTCGACCCGCATTCCAAGCCGGCGGCCGGCCTCGACGTCGATGGCGGCCCGGCGCCGACCATCAGCGCCAGCTGGCTGATCGACGACAACTGGGCGGTCGAACTGTGGGGCGCTGCCGACAAGTTCAACCACCGCGTCAAGGCCGACGGCATCGGCAAGGTCGGTACCGTCGAGCAGCAGCCGATCGCGCTGAGCGGCCAGTACCACTTCGGCCAGGCGGACAACGTGTTCCGTCCGTTCGTCGGCGTCGGTTACTACGAGTCCAACTTCAGCAACGAGAAGCTGGCTGGCCTGAACCCGGACCAGCACATCAGCCTGGACACCGCCAAGGGCGCCATCGGCACCGTCGGCGTGGACATGAACATCAACTCCACCTGGTTCGCCCGTGCCGATGCGCGCTACATGCACTCGCGTCCGGAGCTGAAGGTGGCCGGCGAAGGCACCGGCGAAGACCTGAAGCTGGATCCGTGGCTGTTCAGCTTCGGCGTCGGCGCGCGCTTCTAAGCGTTCCGTCTCCAGCGTTTGCGCAAACGGGCCCGCAAGGGCCCGTTTGTTTTTGTGCGTGCGCCGGATCGAGCGCGCGACCAGCGAAAACCGCAGTGCGCGTGCACGCGGGCGCAGCCGCCTTCAGCGCGGCGAGCGATCGAAACCGCGGTAGCGGTCGAACCGGCGCAGGCGCCGCCGCAGCAGCCAGGCGTAGGCGCAGGCATAGCCGAGCAGCAAGGCCGCGGCGGCCAGCAGACTGGCATGACTCATCCAGCCCTCGGTCGGCCACGCCGCACCATCGGCCAGACTGCGCCAGCCCTGCCACAGCCCGGCACCGATGCGTACCGCCACCAGCGCGGTCAGACCCAAGACCAACCACAGGTTCGGCGTGTAGTGCAGCCCGTGCGGCAGCGGCTCGAAGCGGGTGGCGACGATGCCGAGCGCGCCCAGCAGCGCGCCGATGCCCCAGCCGGCCAGCGCACTGGTGGCCGCACCGGGCCACCAGTGCGTGGCGATCAGGGCGAAGACCAGCAACACCACGCTGGACAGCAGCGCCGACCACAGTTGCACCGCGACCAGCCAACCGCGCGCCTGACGCCGCGCCGTGCCCACGCGGAACCGCTGCAGCAGCGACAGCGGCAAGAGCACCGCGGTCACCACCAGCGCGATCACGATCGCCAGCGGAATGGCCAGCAGCAGCGGCATGCGCGTGGCCCGATCAGAACGCCGGCAGCACCGCGCCCTGGTACTTGCGCTGGATGAAGGCCTTCACTTCCGGGCTGGTCAGCGCCTTGGCCAGCTTCTGCACGCGCGGATCGTCCTTGTTGTCGCGACGCGCGACCAGGAAGTTCACGTACGGCGAATCCTTGCTTTCGATCGCCAGCGCGTCGCGTGTCGGGTTGAGGCCGGCGTCGAGCGCGTAGTTGGTGTTGATCAGCGCCAGGTCGACCTGATCCAGCACCCGCGGCAGCATCGCCGAATCCAGCTCGCGGAACTTCAGCTGCTTGGGATTGGCGACGATGTCGCGCTGGGTGGACAGCGCATTGCTCGGATCCTTGAGCTTGATGACCCCGGCCTTGTCCAGCAGGATCAGCGCGCGGCTGTTGTTGCTGGGATCGTTGGGGATCACCACGTCGGCGCCCTGCGGCAGCGCGTCCAGCGACTTGTAGCGGCGCGAGTAGGCGCCGAACGGCTCGATGTGCACGCCGACCACGGTCACTAGGTCGCTCTTGCGGTCGCGGTTGTAGGCCTGCAGGTAGGGCTCGGTCTGGAAGTAGTTCACGTCGATCTGCTTCTGCACCACCTGGTCGTTGGGCTGCACGTAGTCGTTGAACACGCGCACGTCCAGGGTCAGGCCCTGCTGCTCCAGCATCGGCTTGACCACCTCCAGGATCTCGGCGTGCGGCACCGCAGTGGCGGCGACGCTGAGATGGTCGCCGGCGGCGCCGGCATCGGGCTTGCCGCAGCCGCCGAGCACGAGCACGGCGCTGGCGAGCAGGAGGCGGAACGGGAATCGGGTCATGGCAGGTATCCGGGAAAACGGGGGGAGTGGAGGAGCGCGACCCGCGGCCGCGATGCGTGCACGCTAGCAGACGGCCGTGCAGGCGGGGCGATCCATGCGCGTGGGAACGGCTTCAGCCGCGACCGCTCACCGGTCGGGGGCGCGGCTGAAGCCCTACCGCGGTACGCAGGACATCAGCGCCGGCTGTAGTGCGCGACCAGGCGGTCGCCGAGCATCTGCAACGCCTGCACCAGCAACAGCAGAATCACCACCGTCACCAGGGCCACATCGGCGTGCGAGCGCTGGTAGCCGTCGCGGTAGGCCAGGTCGCCGAGGCCGCCCGACCCGATCGCGCCGCCCATCGCGGTGAAGCCGATCAGGGCGATGGTGGTCACCGTGGCGCCGGCGATCAGGCCCGGCCGCGCTTCCGGCAGCAGTACCCGCGTCACCAGTTGCCAGGTGGTCGCGCCCATCGCCAGGCTGGCCTCGACTACGCCGCGGTCCACTTCGCGCAGTGCGGTCTCCACCAGCCGCGCGTAGAACGGCGCCGCGCCCACCACCAGCGGCAGGATCGCGCCGCGCACGCCCAGCGAGGTGCCCATCGCCCACAGCGTCAGCGGGATCATCGCGATCATCAGGATGATGAAGGGCACCGAGCGCAGCACGTTGATCACCAGCGCCAGGCTGCCGTACAGCAGCGGCTTCTGGTGGGTCTGGCGCGGGCCGGTCAGGAACAGCAGCACGCCCAGCGGCAGGCCGATCAGCAGGGTCAGCGGCAGCGAACCGCCCAGCATCAGCAGCGTATCGACGGTGGCGCGTCCGATCTCGCTCCACTTGCCGGCATCGAGATTGCGGAAGAAGCCGGCGGCGGCGGCGGCGGTGGCGATCGGACTCATCGGCGCAGCTCCTGCACATGCACGCCGGCGGCGACGAAGGCGGCCTGCGCCGCGTCCATGTCGCCACCGACCAGGGCCACGGTCAGTTGGCCGTAAGGGGTGTCCTTGATCCGGTCGATGCGCCCGGACAGGATGTTGTAGTCCACCGCGGTGGCGCGGGCGATGCGCCCGAGCAGCGGCGCGTAGGTGTCGGTGCCGAGGAAGGTCAGCCGCAGGATGCGCCCGTCCACGGCGGTGAAATCGCGGTACAGCTCGGCCTCGTCGACGTGCTCGGCCTCGGACACGAAGCGCTTGGTGGTCGGATGCTGCGGGTGCAGGAATACCTCGGTGACCGGCCCGCTCTCGACCAGGTGCCCGGCATCGAGCACCGCCACGCGATCGCAGACCCGGCGGATCACCTCCATCTCGTGGGTGATCAGCACGATGGTCAGACCCAGCTCGCGGTTGATCTGCGCCAGCAGCGCCAGCACCGAGGCGGTGGTCTGCGGGTCCAGCGCGCTGGTGGCCTCGTCGCACAGCAGGATCCGCGGGCGCGTGGCCAGGGCGCGGGCGATGCCGACGCGCTGCTTCTGCCCGCCCGACAGCTGCGCCGGATACTTGTCGGCATGCGCGGCCAGCCCGACCCGCTCCAGCAACTCGGCCACCCGCGCGTCGATCTCCGCGCGCGGCGTGCCGGCCAGTTCCAGCGGGAAGGCGACGTTGCCGGCAACCGTGCGCGAGGACAGCAGGTTGAAGTGCTGGAAGATCATGCCCACGCGCTGGCGCAGCGTGCGCAGCCCGGCGCGGTCCAGCGCGGTGACGTCCTCGCCGTCGATGATCAGACGACCGCCGCTGGGCTCTTCGAGCCGGTTGATCAAGCGAATCAGGGTCGACTTGCCGGCGCCGGAGTGGCCGATGATGCCGAACACCTCGCCGGCCTCGATGCGCAGGTCGAGCGGATGCAGCGCCACGACCGGCTGGCCGGCGACGGAATAGGACTTGTGCAGGCGCTCGAACTGGATCAACGCGCGGGACCGGCAGCGACGGGGGGCGCAAAGCCTAGCAGGCCAGGATGGCGTGCGTTATTCCATTCGATTCTAACGTAGGCGCGCATCGCGGGGCCTAGGGGCGTGCCTGCGGCGGCGGATGCGCCACCGCGCGGACCCGCTCGCGATGCAGCAGGTACAGGCCGCTGGCGACGATGATCGCCCCGCCCACCCAGGTCCACACATCGGGCAGCTTGCGCCACAGCAGCCAGTCCCAGGGAATCACCCACAACAGGCCGCTGTACTCCAGCGGCGCGACCAGCGAGGCGTCGCCGCGGCGGAACGCCTGGGTCAGCGCCACCTGGCCCAGCGCCCCGGCCAGGCCCATGCCTGCGATCCAGCCGGTGTCGGCCGGGCGCAGCGGGGTCCACTCTGGCAACGCCAGCGCACCGGCGCCCAGCGCCATGATCAGCAGGAACCACACCACCAGCGACTGCGAGGTGTCGGTGCGCGCCAGCAGGCTGACCAGCACCGAGGCCACCGCATACGCGATGGCCGCCAGCAGCACCATCAGCCCCGGCAGCGAGACGAACCCGTCCATGCCCGGGCGCAGCACCACCAGCACGCCGACCAGGCCGACGCCGATCGCCGCCCAGCGCCGCGGGCCCACGTATTCGCCGAGCAG
This sequence comes from Xanthomonas sp. SHU 199, assembly GCF_000364665.1. Classification (NCBI taxonomy): domain Bacteria; kingdom Pseudomonadati; phylum Pseudomonadota; class Gammaproteobacteria; order Lysobacterales; family Lysobacteraceae; genus Xanthomonas; species Xanthomonas sp. SHU 199. Next base: position 503 of record NZ_AQOI01000032.1, on the reverse strand, counting down.
CGGCACCGACAGCGCCGCCACCAGCAGCGGCGCGACGAAGTAGATGGTGTAGGCGGTGGACAGCGGCAGGCTGCGCAAGGCCCAGGCGAAGCAGCCGATCATGGCGATGCCGAGCACGCCGCGCAGCAGGTGCAAGCCCCAGCGCACCGGCCAGATCGCGCGCGGCCCGGCGCTGGCCAGCACCCACACCAGCACGAACGGCAGCGAGGCGCCGCCGCGCAGCGCCGCGACCTGCAGCGCCGGGTAATGCGTGCTGAGCTGCTTCATGGACGCATCCATCAGCGAAAAGAACGCGACCGCGGCGATCATCCACGCGGCGGCGGCGGCATTGGAACGGGAGTTGGGCATCGGCGCATTATCGCCGCGATCGGCGATGCGCGTGGTGCCGGGGCTCATCGCGTCGGGACTGAAGTCCCTCCCACATGGCTCCAGCCGGCGCACCGGCCGATGCCGCTTCTTGTGGGAGCGACTTCAGGGCACCTCTAAAAACCCCGCCTTTGGCA
>NZ_AQOI01000031.1:0-24240 GCF_000364665.1 Xanthomonas sp. SHU 199 | reverse complement strand
CGGCCAGCCACGGCCGCGCCGCGCGCAGCTCGCGCGCCAGCGTGGCGATGTCGTTGCGCTCGCCGCCCGGCAGCGGCGCACCGTGCGTGGTCCAGGCCGGCGCCTTGCGCCCGGCATGCGCGGTCAGCCGGTCCACCGCCTCCTCGGCCAGCTTGCGGTAGGTGGTGAGCTTGCCGCCGAACACGTTGAGCAGGGCCGCACCATCGCGCGCGTCCAGTTCCAGCAGGTAGTCGCGGGTGACCTCGGCAGCGTTGTCCTCCTCGTCGTCGAGCAGCGGGCGCACGCCGCTGTAGCTCCACACCACGTCGTCCGGGGCGATCTGCTTGCGGAAGTAGCGGTTGGCCGCCTCGCACAGATAACGCGTCTCCTCGCCGTCGATGCGCGGTGCGGCCGGGTCGGCGTGGTAGTCGACGTCGGTGGTGCCGATCAGGGTGTAGTCCTGCTCGTACGGAATGGCGAAGACGATGCGCCGGTCCGGCTGCTGGAAGATGTAGGCATGGTCGTGTTCGAACAGCCGCGGCACCACGATGTGGCTGCCCTTGACCAGGCGCAGCGCGTGGTCGTGGCCGACGTGCGCCACCTCGTCCAGGAACTGCACCGCCCACGGTCCGGCGGCGTTGACCAGCGACCGCGCGCGCAGTTCCTCGCGACGGCCGTCTGCATGCTGCAACTGCACCTGCCACAGGCCATCGACCCGGCGCGCGCCGACGCAGCGGGTGCGGGTGAGGATGCGCGCGCCGCGCTGGGCGGCGTCCATCGCATTGAGCACCACCAGCCGCGCGTCCTGCACCCAGGCGTCGGAATAGACGAAGCCGGTGCGGAACTCCTCGCGCAGCGGCGCGCCCACCGGATGCGTGCGCAGCGCCAGGCGTCGCGAGCCCGGCAAGGAGCGGCGGCCGCGGCCCAGGTGGTCGTACAGAAACAGGCCGGTGCGGATCATCCACGCCGGGCGCAGGTGCGGCTGGTGCGGCAGCAGGAAGCGCAACGGCCAGATGATGTGCGGGGCCAGCCGCAGCAGCACCTCGCGCTCGGCCAGGGCCTTGCCGACCAGGGCGAACTCGTACTGCTCCAGGTAGCGCAGGCCACCGTGGATCAGCTTGGTGCTGGCGCTGGAGGTATGCGCGGCCAGGTCGTCGCGCTCGCACAGGCACACCGACAGGCCGCGGCCCACCGCGTCGCGGGCGATGCCCACGCCGTTGATGCCGCCACCGACCACCAGCACATCGTAGGTCTCACGCATAGCCGACTCCGGAAGTGTCGTGTCCGGCTCGGCAACAGTGGCCGAGCGCAGAACTGAGGACGAAAAGATCGTAAACGAACATTTCCGAACATATCACGCTGCACTGCAGCGTGGCGTCGACGGCATCCTGCAAACCGGCTGTAACCGGCCAGCGGCTTAGCTCAGAGACAGCCGGGCGGGCGCGCGGGGCCGCTGCGGCGCGATGACCGCGCCACATCACGCAACATTAACGAAACAATCCGAACACACACCCCTGTGGCCACCCCGGCGGCGGCAGGGCCGGCCTCGTTCAGTCCGCGGCCGCGTCCAGCGCCGGCGCGCCCTGGTCGGCCGCATCGCCCTCGGCGACGAACACGCGGGTGCCGGCCGCCTCCAGCACCGCGGCCAGCTCGGCCGGCGGCGCGCGGTCGGTGAACCAGGCATGCACCCGCCCGATCGGTCCCAGCCGGACCATCGCGTTGCGACCGAGCTTGCTGTGGTCGGCGGCCAGGAACACCTGCCGCGAGTGCTCGATGATCGCCTGCGCCACCCGCACCTCGTGGAAGTCGAAATCCAGCAGGGTGCCGTCCGGATCGATGCCGGAGATGCCGATCACGCCGAAGTCCACCTTGAACTGGCGGATCAGCTCGATGGTGGCCTCGCCGGTGACGCCCTGGTCGCGGCCGCGCACGCGCCCGCCGGCCACCATCACCTCGAAGCTGGGGTTGGCGCTCATCATCACCGCGACGTTGAGGTTGTTGGTGATCACCCGCAGGCCGCTGTGGCCCATCAGCGCGCGCGCCACGTCCTCGTTGGTGGTGCCGATATTGATGAACAGCGAGGCGTCGTCGGGAATGTGCTGCGCCAGCAGCGTGGCGATGCGCCGCTTCTCCTGCGCCTGCAGCGACTTGCGCGCCGTGTAGGCCAGGTTTTCCACGCTGGACGGCAGGCTCACCCCGCCGTGGTAGCGGCGCAGCACGCCGGCCTCGCACAGCAGGGTCAGGTCGCGGCGGATGGTCTGCGGCGTCACCTCGAAGCGCGCCGCCAGCCCTTCCACCTCGGCATAGCCCTGCTGGCGCACCAGCGCCACCAGTTGCTCCTGGCGCGGATTGAGCGCGGACACCGCGCTCGGCTTGGGAATCGAATGGTCCATGCCCCGATGATGGCGCATGCGCCCGCGGATGCAACCGCGCCGCGTGCACACCCTCGGTGAACCGCAGCCATGGCCGGGCCTGCGCGGTCTACGCGCCGATGCGGGCCAGCGCCTAGACTAGCGCCCCTCGCCGGGCCTCCCGCACTCCCACACCCGCCATGCTCAACAACGACATCCTGCGCTCCATCCGCTACATGCTCGACCTGAGCGACCAGAAGATCGTCGATCTGGCGCACCTCGCCGATCCCGCGTTCCCGATCGACAAGGCGCAGATCCCGGCGTGGCTGAAGAAGGAGGACGAAGACGGCTTCGTCGAATGCAGCGACGCCGTGCTGGCGCATGTGCTGGACGGGCTGGTGTTCCACTACCGCGGCCGCGACGAAAGCCTGCCGCCGCGCCCGGTGGAAGCGCGCATCACCAACAACGTGGTGCTGAAGAAGCTGCGCGTGGCGTTCCAGCTCAAGGACGTGGACATGCACCAGATCTTCGACGCCGCCGGTTTCCCGGTGTCCAAGCCGGAACTGTCGGCGCTGTTCCGGCAGCCGGAACACAAGAATTTCCGCCTGTGCGGCGACCAGTTGCTGCGCAACTTCCTCAAGGGCCTGACCCTGCGCGTGCGCAGCGCCGGCTGAGCCGCGCACCCTGCTGCACCAGGGCGCGGCCGTCGCCGCGGGACCGGTTTTCCACACGCCGGCCATCGCGAATCGGTAGGATGCGCGCATTCCGCCACCGTGGCGGCGCGGCCGGCTTCCGGTCCTGCCGCCTCCCGTTTCGTTCCGAGGGTCCCATGAAGCTAGAGGCGCTGTTCGACCAGTTGCACACCCTGCCGACCATTCCCCAGGTGGCGCAGGACCTGATCCTGCAGTTCGATGCGCCGGGCACCAGCCTGGACGCGGTGGCGCGCAACATCGAGCGGGACCCGGTGATCGCGGCCAAGGTGCTGCGGCTGGCCAATTCGGCGCGCTTCCGCGGCGCGCGCGACTCCACCACGGTGGAAGACGCGGCGCTGCGCCTGGGCTTCAACACCTTGCGCACCCTGGTGCTGGCCTCCTCGGTGACCGGCGCGTTCCATGCCCCGGCGCATTTCGACCTGCGCGCGTTCTGGCTGCACAGCTTCGAAGTGGCCGGCGTGTGCCGGCTGCTGGCGCGGCAGAAGGGCCTGGACGCGGAGACCGCCTTCACCTGCGGCATGATGCACAACATCGGCGAACTGCTGATCCAGACCGGCGCGCCCGACTACGCCGCGCAACTGCACCCGGACGCCTCGTCCAGTGGCCGCGCCGCCGACGAGACCGTGCAACTGGGCTTCGGCTACCCGGAAGTGGGCGCCGAGCTGGCGCGGCGCTGGCACCTGCCGCAGGTGATCCAGACCGCCATCGCCTTCCAGGCGCGGCCGCTGCAGGCCCCGGAAGGCGAGCCGATGCCGAAGGTCGTCGCCCAGGCGGCGCTGGTCGCCGACGCGCTGGAGCGCCACGGCGGCGCCAACGACCAGGCGCGGCAGGCGGTGACCGGACCGTTGCTGGACGACGTGGATCTGGACGCGTTGTTCGCCGCGCTGCCGGACGTGATCGAGGCCGATCGTGCGTTTACCGAGATGTTGAAGTAAGGGAGGACGTGCCGCCACGTCGGTCACACCGCGCGGCGGCATAGCGGGAAACTGCGTCTTTCCGATTCTGCCGCACCCTCATCCGGCGCTACGCGCCACCTTCTCCCGGTGGGAGAAGGGGTGGTTTCCGGCGTTTGCCACCGCGCGAGGGCGTCGGCGGCACCGTAGGGGCAGCGCGCGGCTTGCGCGCTTTCGGCGTCTTGGCGGTTGCCGTTTTTGTTGCGCCTTTCTTTTTTGTTGCCGGCGCTGGCGTCGTCGACTTCGCCTTGGTCCTGGCCGTCGTCTTGTCCTTGGTTCGCGCTGCCGCCTTCTCCGCCAACGACGGCGCGCCAGATGCGGAGGTGCGCGTGGTCTTCGTCGCCTTGGCGCCCTTCGTGTTTCCTTCAACGCCCGCGTCACCGCGCTTCGACTTCGCCGGCGACGCAGCTGCACCGCGGGCCGACGCCGCGCCCAGAGCGACCCAGGTCGGCGCATGGTCGCTGGCATGCGGCAGGTCGCGCACCCAGCGGTCCACGCCAGCATCGCGCAGGCGCGCGGCCAGCGGTGGATTCAGCAGCAGGTGGTCGATGCGCAGCCCGGCATCGCGCTGCCAGTGCTGGCGGAAATAATCCCAGAACGTGTACACGCGGCGCTCGCCGTGCACCTGGCGCAGGCTGTCGGTCCAGCCCTGCGCCAGCAGTTCTGCATAGGCCTGGCGGCTTTCCGGTTGCAGCAGCGCATCGCGCCGCCACGAGGCCGGGTTGTAGATGTCCGCATCGGTGGGCACCACGTTGAAGTCGCCGATCAAGGCGACCGGATGCGGCAGCGCCACCAGGTGCTGCGCATGCCGCTGCAGCCGCGCGAACCAGTCCAGTTTGTAGTCGAACTTCGGACCCGGGCGCGGATTGCCGTTGGGCAGGTACAGACAACCGACCAGCACGCCGTGCGCCATCGCCTCGATGTAGCGGCTCTGGGTGTCGCGCGGATCGCCGGGCAGGCCGCGCCGGCTCTCGACCGGATCGCAGCCCCTGGCCAGCAGCGCCACGCCGTTCCAGCTCGACTGCCCCATCCACACCGCGCCGTAGCCGGCGGCATGCAGTTCGGCGAGCGGAAAGCCGGCATCGACGCTCTTGAGCTCCTGCAGCCCGACGATGTCCGGCGCCTCGCGCTGCAACCACTGCAGCAGCTGCGGCAAGCGGCTGCGGATGCCGTTGACGTTGTAGGTGGCGATCTTGAGCGACTTCATCCGGCGCGCCTGCAAAACCTGCCATCACCTTGGCCCCGCTACCCTCGCCGCATCGTGAAAACGGGAGCCGCCGCATGACCCCGCTCGACAAACCCCTGCGCCGCGCACTGGAGATCGACGGCGTGCACTACACCCTGACCGTGGACCCGGATGGCCTGAAGCTCACCGAGAAGGGCCGACGCAAGGGCCTGGACTTACGCTGGAGCGCGCTGGTCAGCGGCGACGCGGCATTGGCGACCGCGCTGCAGGCCTCATTGGCCGATCGCCCGGGCAAACGCTGAGCGCGAGCGCGGCCGGCGACATGCCCGGGCCACGCGGGCAGGCATGGCCACCGATGGTGCTATCGTCGCGCCATCGGCAACCAGCAGGGAGCGGTCGGATGCGCAAGTGCAGCGATGATGCGTTCGAAAACGGGCACACGCGCCCCCGGCACGCGCGATGGGGCATGGGCGCGCTGCTGCTCGCCCTGCTGCCGCTGGCGGCTTACGCCGCGCCGGACGTGCCGGACAGCCTGCACGTGTCCAGTACCAACACCTACGCCGCGGGCACGCCCGAATGGCGGCAGGTGCGCGATTGGCTGGCGCAGCATCGGCCATCGGACGCCGGCCCGGCGCGGGCCCAGAACCTGGAGCGACTCGGCCCGCTGATGCTGACCTACGCACGTGCGCTGCCCGGCGTGCCGACCCAGGCGCCGGTAGCGCTGCCGCTGCCAAACCAGGGCGCGCCCGGCGACAGCATCGCCATCGCCAGCTGCATCGACGGCCTGCGCCAATCGTGGATCTACGGCGTTGAGGAAGCGTCCATGCATGACTGGACGCTGACGTCGTTCGCCATCTCACAGCGTGCGGACTGCACACAGGCGACAGCGCGCGCTGAGCCGGCGACCCCAGCAGACTCTGCAAGCACAGCATCGGCGCACCGCTAGTCACTTGCCATGGCTCGGTGAGCGCGGTTGACTCGCAGGAGCGGCTCCAGCCGCGACGAACGAAGCAGGCCAGCCATCCGTTCCTGAAAGCAGTCGGGACTGAAGTCCCCCCACAGTGTCCCCAGCCAGCACATCGCCAGTCCCTGTGGGAGCGGCTTCAGCCGCGACGCGCGGAGCAGACAGCACGCCGGACCGCCAGCAGGTCACCCGTGGATGCTCAAGTGCACACGTCTCGGCTACCATCGCCGCGGGCGCGCCGCCGCGCGTGCCGACCGTGCCCTCACCTGCGATCCCGATGCCTTCCGCTTCGCCTCGACATGCTGCAGACGCCCCGACTGGCCGCGTGCGCGCCATCGTCCGACTCGCCGTCTGCATCGCGGCCAGCGTGCTGCTGATCCCGCCGCAGTGGCTGCTGATGCGCTTCACCCGCGGCCGCGCCGCATTCGTGCTGCCGCGGCTGTGGTTCGGCTGCCTGCGGCGCGCGTTGGGCATTCGCGTCGAGGTGGTGGGCACGCCGCGCGACGCGGGCGGGACGCTGTTCGTCGGCAACCACATCTCCCACTTCGACATCGTGGTGCTGGGCAGCCTGCTGCGCGCGCGCTTCATCGCCAAGAACGACATGGAACGCTGGCCGGGCATGCGCCACATCGGCGCGCTGGCGCAGACCGTGTTCATCAGCCGGCGTCGTCAGGATGCAGCAGCGGTGGCGGCCGCGGTGGCCGCGCAACTGCGCCCGGATCACGACGTGGTGCTGTTCGCCGAGGGCACCACCTCCTCCGGCGAGCGCGTCGCGCCGTTCAAGTCCAGCCTGTTCTCGCTGTTCCTCAGCGCCGACCCGGGCGCGCGGCAGTGGACGCTGCAGCCGTTCACGCTGGAGGTGCGCAGCGTCGACGGGCACCCCATCGCGCAAGGCGGCGATCGCGATGCCTACGCTTTCTACGGCGAGATGCAGGCCGGTGCGCACGTCGCGCACTTCCTGCGCCTGTCCGGCGCGGTGGTCAGGGTAACCTTCCACGCACCGCTCGCGGTGGCGCCGGGCAGCGACCGCAAGGCGCTGGCTGCGCAGTTGCACGGCATCGTGGCGTCGGCGCTGCCCAGCGCGCCGGCGGATGCCGCTGCGGCGGCCTAAACCGCCGCTGCCCAACACTGCGCATGCGCTCGGGCAGCGCCCGATGACGCGTCAGTGCGCGGTGTCCGGTGCCACCGGCTCCGGCAGGCGCACCACCGCGTACTGCTTGCGGAATTCCATGGCGCCCAGTGCCGGCCAGGTCTCGGCATAACGGCGCAGGCAGGCCACGCCGTCGGGAAAGTCCTCGCCGTTGACCCGGCAATCGGCCGCGACCTCGCCGTCGGCGTCGCGCGAGGCGAACAGGCGGATGCCGAGCATGCGCTGATCCCGCTGCAGCAACGGCATCAAGGCGTCCAGGCTGTTGGTGAACAGGCAGCACGGGCAGAACGCGTGTTCGGTGTCCTCGCCCGCCGCGGCCCGCGCGGCGTCGCCATTCATGTGCGCCACCGGTCCCAGCACCACCGTACGCCGCAGCGCCGACTCGGCCGTGGCCGAGGCCGGGAACTCCATCTGCAGCGTCATGCAGCGCGCATCGGCCGGCGCGGCCACCGCCTCCGACAGCGCCACCAGATCGGTGCGCGCCCAGGTCGTGAAGCCCGAGGCCAGGCTCGCGTCGGTGTCCTCGCCGATGGAATGCTGGAACTCGACGATCCCGTCGGGGAACAGGCTGCGGTGATGCACGCGAATGCAGCTGGCGGTGCGCACGCCCTTGCGCAGCTCGGCCAGATCCACCAGTTCGGTGAGCAGTTGCAGGCCGTTGCCAAGCACGACCACCTCGTCGTGCAGGGTCGCCGCATGCCCCTCGCGCTGCAGCACCTGCAGCAACAGCTGCTGCAGTGCATGGCGCGGCTGCGCCTCGGGCGCGGGCTCCGGCCCTGCAGCCTCGTGAGCGGTATCGGCCCCGCGTGGCGAGGTGCGGGACAACAGGCGTCGCAGTCGATCGATCATCCTTGCTCCAGGGCGTCCAACGCGCAATCGGTCGCCGGAAGTATGCGCAGTCGCCCGCGACCACGGCAACCGGCGACGCCACGCCGCCCCGCGGCGACCAGCGGGCCATGGGACGGCGCCAGGGGCCTGGGCGTCTCTCGCGTCGCACGCCAACCGCAGCACATCCACGGCCACCGCGCCGCCTCTCGCAGCGGCGGACGGCCCCCGGTGCAGCGGCCATCGGCGCGCCGCACCGACACAGCGTCTGTCAGCGCCTGGCCGCCTCGCACAGCTTGCGGTTGAACCAGGTGGACTTGGCGATCGGCAGGTAGGCGTCCCAGTCGCTGGGCGGCAGCATGGTGCTCTGCTTTTCCAGTTCCGCCTGGAACGAGGCCTCATCGCGGCTGCGGCCGGCCAGGGTGCCGTCCAGCGTCGCCAGGCATTCCTGCGGCCGGCCCAGGCGCAGCAACGTGATGGCGCGGTCGTTGGCGAAGCGGTCGCGATCGAGCCAGTTGAGGAAGCCGCCACACTCGCCTGCGAACGCCTGCATGCCGGCCAGCGCCTTGTCGTAGCGCTTGCCGCGATAGTCCTGCAGATACGCCTCGCGCCGCCGGCTGCTGGCCGCGGCGGTACAGCCGGCCGGCAACTGCAGGTAGTCGCCCTCGAAGCTGGCGCGCATGCCGCAATAGTCGCGGCAGCTTTCCTCGGTCAGCGCGGCCACGTTGAACCCGCCCGGCACCGGCTTGAACGCCAGCTTGCACGGCACGTCGCCGGCATCGTTCACCTCCGCCTTGTCGCCCTGCAGCGTGCCCGACAGCGAGCAGGTGTGGCCGTTGGCGCCGACCGACAACAGGTCGAACTGGCGCGCGCCACCCTTGTCGGTGACCCGCATGCTGCCCCAGCCTTCCTTGGTGCTGTATTCGCCGGGTGCGGGGCCAGCCGCCGCTGCGGCGAACGCCACCAACCCCACCAGCATCGCGCTCCATCCGTATCGCCGTGCCATCGCCTGTTCCTGCCTTCGATCAGAGCCGGCAAGTGTGCGGCATCGCCGCGGCGGCGGACCAGTGCCGATGTCGCATCCCGACAGCAACGGCCTGTGCGACTCAGCGCAGCGGCACGCGCGAGCGGAACTCGGACAGAAACAGGCCGCGTAGCCACCGGTGCGCCGCATCGTGCTCCAGGCGCGGATGCCACAGCATCGACACCGTGATCGGCTCGGTGACCACGGGGAGCGCAAACGTATGCGCAGGCTCGCGCAGCATGTCGGGCTGCGCCGCCATGAACGAGGCCGGTACCAATGCGATCAAGTCCGAGCCGCGCGCCACCGCCAGCGCCGCGGAAAAACTGGGCACCACGGTCGCGACATGACGCACCAGGCCCAGCTGCTGCAGCGCCGCGTCCACCGGCCCGTGCGCCCGCCCGCGCCGCGAGGCCACGACGTGGCCGAATGCCACATAGCGCTGCGCGCTCACCTCCTTGTCGCGCGCCAGCGGATGGCCGCTACGCACCGCGCCCACGAAGCGATCGCGAAACAGACCCTGCACGCGCACTTCCGGCCCCATCGCGCCCAGCACCCCGATTTCCAGATCGGCCAGGCCCTCGCGCAGCGGCCCCGCGCTCTTCTGCGCCTTGGCCACGAACTGCAGGCGCACCTGCGGCGCCGACGCCGCCACCGCGGCGACCAGGATGGCCGCGAACGCCTCCACGAAGGCGTCGTTGGCGCGCACGGTGAAGGTGCGCTGCAACGTCGCCGGATCCAGATCGGCCGACGCCGGGCGCAGCACGGCGCGGGCGGCCTCCACCGCGTCGCGGGCGCGCTCGCGCAGTTCGACCGCATGCGGTGTCGCCACCATCGTGCCGCCCGCCCGTACCAGCAGCGCATCGCCGGTCGCTTCGCGCAGCCGGGTCAGTGTCCGGCTCATTGCCGACGCGCTCAGCCCCAGCCGCCGCGCGGCGCCGGCGACGCTGGCTTCCGCCAGCAAGGCGTCGAGGGCGATCAACAGATTCAGATCCGGTTCCGGCATACGCGCTTCCCGACAGTGGCGATGGACACAGGCGTCCGACGCAAGGCGTCAATGCATCCGACGCGCGTTCCGCAGAGCGACACGCGCGCCTAGAGTGCGCACACCGCCGATGGACCTCACGTGCCGAGGCCGCGCCGGCCCACGCGGAGACCCACCATGATCGACACCCCTGCACCCAAAACCGTCCTGCTGATCGGCGCCTCGCGCGGCCTGGGCCTGGCGATGGCCGAAGGCTACCTGAGACGCGGCTGGCGCGTCATCGCCACCGAACGCGCCGGCACGCCCAGTGCGCTGTACGGCCTCGCCGCCGAATACCCGCAAACGCTGCGCATCGAATGCGTCGACATCACCGTCCCGGCGCAGCTGGCCGCGCTGCGTGCGCGCCTGGAGGGCGAGGTCCTGGACCTGCTGTTCGTCAACGCCGGCGTCAAGAACGACGACCGCGAGACCGTCGCCGATGTCGCCACCGACGAATTCGTCCGGGTCATGGTCACCAACGCGCTGAGCCCGATGCGCGCCATCGAGACCCTGCACGACCTGGTGCGCGACACCGGCAGCATCGGCGTGATGTCGTCCGGGCAAGGCAGCATCGCCAACAACACGAATGGCCAGTACGAGATCTACCGCAGCAGCAAGGCGGCACTGAACATGCTGATGCGCAGCTACGCCGCGCGCCACCGCGACAGCGCGCACACCTTGCTGCTGATGGCGCCCGGCTGGGTGCGCACCGACATGGGCGGGCCACAGGCGCGCCTGTCCATCGACGACAGCATCCCGCCCCTGCTCGACACCATCGATGCCGCCCGCGGCCGCGGCGGCCTGCACTACCTGGATTATCTGGGCCGCGTGGTGCCGTGGTAGAGGACGCCGCGTGCATCGGCCGCAGGCCTGCATCGGCGAAGCTTTCGATCGATCGCGCCGCGACTGCAACGATGCCCCACGGCTCAGCCGGCGTCGGACAGCGCCAGGGCCAGCGCCGCATCCTCCGACAGCGGCCGTGACAGGAAATACCCTTGCACCAGGTCGACCTGCAGCTCGCGCAGCGCGTCCAGTTCCTGCGCCGTCTCCACACCTTCGGCCACCACCCGCGTGCCGATCTCGTGGGCGAAGTTGGTCAGCCCCTTGGCCAGCGCGCGGCGACTGCGGTCGGAATGGATGCACTGGGTGATGCTCATGTCGAGCTTGATGACGTCCGGCTGCAACTGCAGGATGTGGCGCATGCTGGCGTAGCCGGCGCCGGCATCGTCCACCGCCACCTGCGCGCCGCGCTCGCGCAGCGGCGCCAGCGCCTGCGCCAGCGCCTGGTAGTTGCGCACGATGGCGTGCTCGGTGATCTCCAGGATCAGGCGCGTCACCTCGGTGTCGTCGCCGAGCAGCCCCGCCAGAGACGCGGACATGATCAGTTCCGGCGACATGTTCACGCTGAGCCGGTACTGCGGCGGGAAGCGCCGCAGATACGCCAGCGCCTTGGCCAGCACGTGCAGCTCCAGGCGGATGCCGACGCCGGCCAGCTCGGCCTGCTGGAACCACTGCGCAGGCCCACGCTGCGGCACGACGTCGAAACGCGACAGGCACTCGAACCCATGCAGGCGCAGCCCCTGCAGCGCGAACACCGGCTGGAACACGATGCGCGGCGCGCCCGCCGCCAGCGCGCCGTCGATCTCGTCGATCATCGCCTGCCGTTCCAGCTTGTGCGCCTCCACCTCGTGCAGGCGCAGCGCGAAGATCTCGGCGAACGCACGCAACATGCCGATGTCGCGCTCGCCCAGGTCGTGCCGCGGCAGGAAGCTGAAGCAACACAACGTGCCGTAGATCCGCCCGCCCACCTGGATCGGCACGCTCATGTGCGCGCCGATCGGGATCTGCCACGTCGCCGGGATGCACTGCGCCGCCGGCACCAGGGAGGTATCCGGAATGAGCTGCGGCAACTCGCCGCGGACCACGCCCATGCAGTAGCCGTCGGCGAACGGCAGGATCTGGCCTTCGTGGATCGGCCCGTCGGGCGGCCCGTCCACGTGATCCAGCACGCGGTCGGTTTCGCGGAAGCGCGACAGGAACGCCACGTCCATGCCCAGGTGCAGGCGCACCACGCGCAGGCAGCGGCGCAGTTCGCGGTCGCTGATCTCGCCCGACAGCAGCTCGAACAACGGATGAGGTTCTGGCAGATCCTCGGTCGACGCCATCCCGCTTCTCCCCTGAAAGCGTTGCGACCCGCGCGGCGCGCGCCGTACACGGCGCTGCGCCGTGACCGACGTGATCGAGCAGCGGGAACCCCGGACCTTCCCCCGTTTGTCCAGCGGGCGACACGTCCTTGTCGTTCGACTGTAAGCCGTGGCGTACGGCGGCGAAAGCGCCGACGTGTTCAGGAATGTAGCTGTCTACGCCAGCGACCGCCTCGGTGAGTCCGCCGCCGCGAATCCAGCCAACGGGCGGGCGACCACCGGCGCTGGAGTGATCAGGCATGGTGGCCGACGCCGTGTCGTCGATGGAATGGGCGGCCGGGCTCGCGCATGCCGACGCTTCGACCAGCCGGCGCACGCCCGCCTGCCGGCGCGCGCCCAGCGCATCAGACGTAGACCATCAATCCCAGCAAATCCAGCGCGGCATGCGCCACGATCGCCGGCCACAGCCGCCCGGTGCGCGCCACCCACCAGCCCAGGATCAGCCCTATCACCACGATGGCGATGGTGCCGACCGGCCCCTGATAGAGGTGGTACGACGCGCGGATCGCCACGCTCACGTTCACCGCGAACGCCGGGCTGTGCCGCCGCTCCAGCGCGCGGATCACGTAGGCGCAGACGAACACTTCCTCGAAGATCGGATTGAGCAGCGAGACCAGCACCACCAGGCCTGCCGACAGCGGCCCGGCCACCAACGCGTCCATCGACGGGTTCACCTCGGCCGCCACGCTGTCGTTCAACAGATTCAACGGATACGTCGCCACCAGACAGGCGGCCAACAGCGCCAGGCCCACGCCGATGTCGCGCGCCTGCCACTGCAGCCCCAGCGCCTGCGGCGTCCAGCCGCGGAACCACAGCGTCGGCAACAACAACGCCAGCACCAGCAGCTCGTAGAACACCATGCCCCACAGGTTCGCGTCGGAGAACGACGGCTCCACCACCGGCGCCAGCACCGCCAGCGCACTCCAATAGATCGGCAACCCGAACGCCACCGCCACCACCAGCAGCAACTCGCCCCAACCGCCTGACGGCTCCCCACGTCCCCGCATCCACACTCCCCTGTCGTTCGCTGCGCGCCGGAACGGCGTCGCCGCCGCTTCCCACCAGGGCGCACCGTAGCAGGGTGGCATGACCGGGGACATCGGTGGCGGCGTCACGCGGCGGCGTGCAGTTCAACCCGGCGCGACGTGATGCACGCGGCGCGGCGCGTAGACCAATCCAGTCAAGCTAGTACAGCGCGTCCCGGGTGCGCTGCGGCAATTCCCGGTAGGCACTTCAACCGGTACATCGCTTGCGGCACCTGACGTCTGATCAGAACTGCCCACGCTCGACGTCCCGACGCCAGCGCTCGGGCTTCGGCGACCAATCCCCTTCACCCAGCACGGCTTGGACAAGGTGTTCGAGCGGATAGCCCAGGTGCTGCGCAGCGGCCACGCCACCGTCGTCCATGCTTGCTTCAGCGACGAAGGCACGAAACGCGGTTTCGTCCCCGGCGGCGAGTGCCGTGATCTTCTTGGCGAGATCGTAGGAAAGCGCGTTGCCATCGTCGGTCGCCAGGAACGACTTTCCGGACCAGAACGTCTGGATGCTGTCCGCATTCCAGTACGCTGCAGGGCGGGCCGGGATCTCGTGCTGGAAGTACTTCTGCGTGCTCGGCATGGCCAGCTGCGGGAACATGGTGTGCTCGGTGTTGACCGCCAGGCCTTCGTTCAACCACGCCGGGATCGGCAAGTGCTGCAGCAAGCAATGCGTCAGCTCGTGTGCGATCACAGGCTCCATCGCGTCCATGATCGCCAGCGGCACCACGAAGTGCCCATAGCCGGCCCTGATGAACATCCCCGAGGACATCGCGTACTCCCCGCCCTCGGGGTAGTAATTGGAGACATAGGCGTAGTAGTCGTCGTCATCGGCGAACACGATCACCACATGCTTGCCCATGCCCTGCTCGACCGCCAGCGCGCCCAGGCTGCGACGGATCCTGGCCAGCATGCGCTGGCAGGTCTGCAGGATCACCGTTGCCGGCCGCGCCTCTAGGTTCGAAAGTAGCAGGAAGTCGGCGGACTCGGCCACCGCATAGTGATCGCCCAGCTGCTGGTTCAAGACCTCCAGCCATTGCCGTGCGGCAGAGGTCCAGTAGACATGCAACGCGTCCGCCCCCGCTTCCGCTGGCTCAGCCTCTGCGATGGCCTCCCAATTGGGGATGGGCATGCTGGTATCGCTGTCCCAGTGCATGCCTACGCTCACGCGCTCCATCGGCACAGCTGGAAGGGCTTCCAGCGCGCGCTCCCGCCTGTTGGCCCGTCGCGCCAGCACAACCGTGAGCAAAAAACCCACAAACACGAATAGCAGGATGGCTCCTGAGATCCATCTCTCCTGGTCTTGAATCATCTTTCCGCCCCCTGCGGCCTTTTGCTTTATCGACATCAGCCCCGATCGTACCGCAGTGCGCTGGTCCCATTACTAAAATGGACCTGGCCCCGCTCTCCTCAGGGAAAGCGACGTAACACCTATACGTAAAGTCTATTCTTGAGCCTTAGAAAAGAGCGCCCTGTGAGGCCTGCCTAGACGCCAACTGATAAGCCTGTCTGATCTGGGACAAAAATACATTCTGGCCACCGTAGCTCGGATGCCTTATCGCCAAAACCTCTAGTCCGTCACCTACTTTTTGGCACGCTCGCGCAGCATCGTTACCCACAGCGATCAAGCGCTTCGGCCTCAGCATTTGTATCAGACACTTAAGAACCTCTTCACCAGCTTCACGCTCAACTTTATTATGTGTGCGATTTGTGAAAGGCGCCCCTTTTTCATAGGGATGTAAAGGAAATACGTTCCACAAGAAAATTCGCTCAATTATTCTATCGAGAACTTCCCAAATAACCGCAGCAGTTCTTTCTGCCACCGGCGCCCCTTTCGTCACGGGAGAGGCATCAATACTCCATCGTTGAGCGCAACGCCACATGTTCGCCTCATCCGTGAGCGCAATGCCTGTTCTACGGCCACCGCGATAACCCAAATCTCTCCCTACCCAAAGCGACTCAATGCCATCCCGCTCCGCCAGGATCAGCATCTTAGTCAACAATTCGAGTCGAATCTCTGGCGCCAAAGCCACATCGAACACTTCACATCTATCGCGGTACGGATTGAAGGCGTTCTCGAATTCCAAGCCCGCCACTTGTTCTGCAAATGTGCCGACATTCATGGGGTCGCCCTAAACTCGATAGAACGATTATCTCGCCGACCGACAATTACACCTTGCCTTTTATTGCGCAACTGCCTGAAAACAGCATACCCATCGAGTATAGCCTTCTCCCAAAGTGACAATGGCAGAACATCCACCTCATACCCCTCGACAAATGTAGATATACCTTTCAGCAAATCGAATGGAACTCGATCTCTGCCTTCGAAATAATCCAAATGCTTGGCTGCAGAGAATATCCACGCAGACAAGCCCTCCTCAATCACAATAGCCCGCCCGCTATCCTGCTCTTCATCGACAAGAGGATCACTCTTCCTCTTCCGCCGAAGTAGCGCCCGAAACGTCGGCGACCAACCCAGAATACTTGCGAATGCCATATGAAAAACATCATGGAACCTGTAGCCATCCTCTTCCGCAATATTATCTGTGAGTGGATCTCCAATAAAAACACCGTTCCACTTGAGGTATGTCTTTCCATTCTTGCGCTCAACCACATGTATCTCAAAGAACAGGGGAAGTTGCTCATCCTCCCCAAAAGAGGAGTCAAAAGAATCAATCTCCTCAAGTTTCGGCAGAATGTAGCGGCCGCGCACTTTCTTGAGATTAACAGAAAGTATTTGATCAAGCGGAACTTGAGTTGCACTTACTACAGCCAAGTATCTAGCAAAAAAAGCATGTAGCGCTTTACCAACCGCCTCCGCCCCACTTGTTCTAGCCAACAATACTTCCGTGACAGCTAAACCTAAGTTACTAAGAGACTCTTCGAATGAGTCAATTCTTACTTCAGAAGCACTCGCCAAGGGATGAGATGGCGCACTGGTCGCAACCAAAATAGAAGATGGATTTTCACCCATATTATTCAGCAACTTATCAACATCGACAAACCAGTTGTCGCACAAACGAAAGAAATACCATGCCACATCACCAAGCTCTTCCATGATGGCGGTTTTGTAATCGTAAGTCATGCTCTCACGCGACTGCTTCTTTGCCGTCGTAAGTACACTTCCAACTTCGCCAAAAAGGCCAAGAAATAGTTTTCCCTGGTCAGGGAGGAAATCGGTTTCCCGAATTTCTTCAGAATAGATTCGAATCTGCATTAACGTTCTACCATTCCCGTGGAATTCCAATAAATCCTTTTTCACTCTTATCGAACCACTCTTTCAACTCTTGGCGAAGAGCCAAACTAATAGCGCCTCTTTTGTGCCCTGGACCAGACTTTATGACTCCCTGCAAATGAATAGGAAGCTCAACCTTAATCCGACCCCAATAAGAAAAGTTCTGACTAATAAGCACTCTATTTGTACTAGTATCAGTATCAATGTTTTCGCTTGAGGGACTTCCATCAGCATGCGTGTGATGTGAATCTGCCTGCAACCATCCGCCGGCATAGCTTCGATATATATTATCTCCAAAGGCAGCTTTACCCGACGAGTTTAGATTAGGCCTCTTTACCTTAAAGCGAGGATCAGCCCAGTATTCGTCAAATGTAAGTGCCTCGGTAACTTCCATGCAAAATACTACTTGATTACGATGAGGACTTGGCGCCGTCCCTATGATTAAGTCTCCCAAAATTGCGGTTCGCCGAATCACCGGCTTGCACGTGGCCAAAGTGCAATATTGATAAAACGGATTCGGCGCGAATCCGAAATCACGTGCCACCACGTAAGAGTAGACGTCCATTTAACCGCAGGTGTATCGCTTGATCTTCCGCTTCGGAAGAGCCTTCCCATCTGGACCGTCCCAGGCCGATTTTTCGCCAGAAAATATGTCGGCCATATCTTCCGAAAAAACAGTTAGAGCATCAGCTAGTTCAGCGATACTGCCAGAGACTTCTATCGCAACCTCTTCATCAAGCCAAATACAAACAAGGCGCACGCCATTTCTCTCAGCAAGCTGAGTCACTGAGGAAATACAGACATTCTCCAGAACTTGCTTCGAGACATAAATAATAATCAACTCCGAGTCAACATATTTTTTAAGATCGCTCGCGACGCTACAAGAACCAGCATTCTCATCAGGAAGCTGATGCTCTTCCACGACCATGCTTAGAGATTCCAACTGCTTAATCAGTTGCGCATGACTGACGTGCTTTCGATGAACGTACAAAACCACTGCTTTCTTGGCACTCATGACCACACTCTCCTTTGTGGCGCTTACATTAGGTCAAATCAGCCGCACTTACTGTATCCACAATTCAAACAAGTAGCACACCCGTCCATAATAACGAGCGCCTTGGTATTGCACTTGTGGCACATCGTGGCCGACGGCGGGAAACTCGCGCCGTCGCCGGTGACGGCGATGTCTTCTTCGTGGTCGGCGGTGGAGTCGGCGGACACCGCACCCTCATCCGCCCTGCGGGCACCTTCTCCTCCCGCAGGAGCAGGAACCGCCTTGCTCACTTCACTGTTTTTTTTTGAGCGCTCTTCGTACTGCTTGCGCTTCTCGGCGATCAGCGCGCGCTGGTGGTCGCTCATTTCCGGGTCGTGCAGCAGGCCGATCGACTTCATGTGCTCTTCGACGATGCTGCCCAGTTCGGCGACCAGCGACGGCATGTACACGCCGCCGGCCTTGAAGTAGCCGCCCTTGGGGTCGAACACGGCCTTCATCTCGTCGACCAGGAAGGTGACGTCGCCGCCCTTGCGGAACACGGCGGACATGATGCGGGTCAGCGCCACGATCCACTGGAAATGCTCCATGGACTTGGAGTTGACGAAGATTTCGAAGGGGCGGCGCAGTTCGTGCTCGGTGCCGGCATTGAGCACGATGTCGTTGAGGGTCACGTACATGGCGTGTTCCACCAACGGCGACTTGATCTTGTAGGTGCTGCCGATCAGCACGTCCGGGCGCTCGATGCGCTCGTGCATGTGGATGATGTTGTCGGCAGGCGCTTCGGCCTCGGCGGTGGCACGGTCGATCGACGAGGCGGGCACCGCGGCGGCGGCGTCGCGCGCCTTGTCCTCGGGGGTGACGACGGCGTAGCCCTTGATTTTCTGGTCGATCTTGATGGCCATGAGGCGTGCGTTCCTGGAAGGCGGAGCGGGACGGGCGTGGGCCCGGCCTCTCTCCCGCGCACGGGAGAGAGGGTGCGACGGGACGGCTTACTTCTTGGCGCGGGTGGCCGCGGCCTTCTTGCCGGCGGCCTTGCGCACGGCGGTCTTCTTCACGGCGGCGCTGTTCTTGGCGACCTTGGCGGTGCTCTTCTTGACCGCCTTGGCGACCTTCTTCACCGCTTTCTTGGCGACGGCCTTCTTCGCTGCAACCTTCTTCGCCGCTTTCTTCACTGCCTTCTTGGCAACGGCCTTCTTGGCGGCGACCTTCTTGACCGCCTTCTTCGGCGCGGCCTTCTTGGCGGTCACTTTCTTGGCGGGAGCCTTCTTCGCAACGGCCTTCTTGGCAGCGGCCTTCTTCGCCGGCGCCTTCTTCGCAGCCGCCTTCTTGGCGGTCTTCTTGCCGCCCTTGGTCAGCGCGGCCGCTTCGGCCTGGGCGCTGGCCTTGGCCGCTTCCAGCTTCTTGCGCGCGCTGGCGACGGTCTTCTTGACGGCCTTGCCGGCCTTCTCGGCGCGCTTGGCGACGGCCTTCTCGGCCTTCTTCACCGCCTTGCGGGTCTTGGCGACCTGGTCCTGCACGCGCTTCTGCACGGTCTCGGCGGTCTGCTTGACCGTGGCGACGGCCTCGCTGGCGGTGGCGGCGATGGTCTCGCCGACGTTGGTGGCGGTTTCTTTCACGTTCTCGGCGACCTGCGTCAGCGTCGCCGTGACGCCATTCCCATTGCTCATAAAACCCTCCTCAGGGTGTCAGTGTTTATGTCACGCGGGCGATGCTATACCGATTGCAGCGAAGCGGGGAGCCGGAAACGGCGACATTCGGCGGACGGTGGGGAAGCGTTGGGGAAGCGCGGCGCACCGCACTTCCGGGGCTTCCACCGCCGCCCTCCCCTCCGCCGGCGCGAAGGGGAGACGGGACGGCGTCAGAACTTGCCGTAATACCCTTCTTTCAGCGCATCGAACAGGTTGGCGGCGGTGTGCATCTCGCCGTCGTATTCGATCTGTTCGTTGCCCTTGACCTCGACCACGCTGCCGTCTTCCAGCTCGAAGCGGTAGGTGGTGTTCTCCAGGTCCGCCTCCTTCACCAACACGCCCTGGAAGGCGGCCGGGTTGAAGCGGAACGTGGTGCAGCCCTTCAGCCCCTGCTGGTGGGCGTAGCGGTAGATGTCCTTGAACTGCTCGTAGGGATAGTCGGTGGGGACGTTGGCGGTCTTGGAGATGGAGCTGTCCACCCACTTCTGCGCGGCGGCCTGCACGTCCACATGTTCCTTGGGGTGGATGTCGTCGGCGGCGATGAAGTAGTCCGGCAGGCGCGCGGCGGCGTCCTCGGCGAACGGCATCGCCTTGGCGTTGACCAGGTGGCGGTAGGCCAGCAGCTCGAAGGAGAACACGTCCACCTTCTCCTTGCTCTTCTTGCCCTCGCGGATCACGTTGCGGCTGTAGTGGTGGGCGAAGCTCGGCTCGATGCCGTTGGAGGCGTTGTTGGCCAGGCTCAGCGAGATGGTGCCGGTGGGGGCGATGGAGCTGTGGTGGGTGAAGCGCGCGCCCACCTCGGCCAGTTCCTCGACCAGCGCCGGCGCCACCTCGGCGATGCGCTGCATGTAGCGGCTGTACCTGGCGTGCAGCAGCCGGCCCTCGATGCGCTCACCGACGCGCCAGCCGTCGCGCACCATCTCCGGGCGCTGCCGCAGCATCGCCGCGGTGACCTCGAAGGTCTCCTGCATGATCGGCGCCGGGCCCTTCTCCTTGGCCAGCGACAGCGCGGTCTCCCAGCCGGCCACGGCCATCTCGCGGGCGATGGACTCGGTGAACTCGCACGACTCAGCGCTGCCGTACTTCATGCGCAGCATGGTCATGGTCGAGCCCAGGCCGAGGAAGCCCATGCCGTGGCGGCGCTTGCGCATGATCTCGTCGCGCTGCTGCTGCAGCGGCAGGCCGTTGACCTCGACCACGTTGTCGAGCATGCGGGTGAACACCCGCACCACTTCCTTGTATTCCTCCCAGTCGAAGCGGGCGCGCTCGGTGAACGGCTCGCGCACGAAGGTGGTGAGGTTGATCGAGCCGAGCAGGCAGGCGCCGTAGGGCGGCAATGGTTGCTCGCCGCAATTGTGGGCGTGCAGACCGTTGCCGTCGAAGGTGTTGATGCCGGGGACCTGCACGTCGTAGACGTCTTCGATGCCATCGGCGGCCACCGACTGCACGGTCGCCACGAAACGCTCGCGGTTCAACTGGCGGCGATAGCCGGACAGCAGCGCCTTGAGGCGGTTGGCCTTGGCGGTGTCGGCAAAGCCCACCCGCTGGGCGAAGGCATCGAGGTTGTCGCCGCTGACGACCAGTTCGTGCTGCGCCTTGGTGGCGTAGGCACGCGTGCCGCCGTGCCCGTCGGGGAGCAACGCGGTGCCGGCGGGGCGCCGGTCGCGATAGATCTGCGAGGCGATGCCCAGCCGCAACAGCATGCGCTGCGCTGCCTCCAGCCGCGCCAGGTCGGACTGTGCCAGGCGCACGCTGACGCCCTTCTCCTGGCTTCCCTGCACCGAGCCGTCGGTGTCGAACAGGCCACGCAGGAAGCCGCGATGGAAATCGCTGGAGGTCTTCTCGACGGCCGGGGTGATCGCCTTGTCGCCCGGACGCAGGCCCAGCTCCAGGGCCAGATCGCGTAATGCGGCCGACTTCAGGCGGTACTCGCCACGGTCGCGCACCTCGCTCCAGCCGGCGAAGTCGGCACGGTGCGGCAGGCTGCGCGCGCAGCGCAGGGCTTCGTCCATCAGCGCCACCGGTGCCAGCGGCGCCGCATTGACGGCGGCGGCCTGCGGCCAGACAGACAACACGGCGGCTTCGTGCTTGAGCGTGCCGTCGCCCACCAGCATGCCGAGGAGGACACCTTCCTCATAGCTGCGCGCGCCGCCCCACTCCGCACCGGCACGGTGATTGTTGAGCAGCACCCGGTCGCCTGCGACCAGTTGGTCCGCCTGGCACCATTGGGTGTCCAGCGACCAGCGGGTCTGCCGCACCACGCGCCGCACGCGGTGGTCTGCGGTCAGACGCAGCGCGTAACCTTCCTGCGTCTGCAGTCGCACCACCTGCTTGTGCGCGGTCTTGAAGAAACCCTCCGCACCGGTGGCATGGTCGCCGCCATCGACCCGCGCCAGGAACGGCGTTCCCAGCAGATCGGCGACCTGACGCGGCCCCTCGGCGGTCTGCACCCAGGTGTCGGCGGTCACGCAAGGATTGGTCGCGCGGATGTTCTCGCACCACCAGTTGTTGTTCATTTCGTTGACGCGGTCGATCAGGATGAAGCCCGGCTCGGCGTAATCGTAGGTGGAGACCATGATCATGTCCCACAGGTGGCGGGCGCGGATGTGCCCGTACACCTTGCACGCGACCAGGCCGTCGTCGCGCACGATGTAGTCCTTGTGCGTGGGCCAGTCGCGCCACACCACGGCGCTGGCGTCGGCCAGGTCGACGTCGGCCTCTTCCTTGCGGTTCACCGGGAACACCAGCGGCCAGTCGGCGTCCTGCTCCACCGCCTGCATGAAGCCATCGGTGATCAGCAGCGACAGGTTGAACTGGCGCAGGCGCCCGTCCTCGCGCTTGGCGCGGATGAAGTCCTTCACGTCCGGGTGGGACACGTCGAAGGTGCCCATCTGCGCGCCGCGGCGGCCGCCGGCCGAGGACACGGTGAAGCACATCTTGTCGAAGATATCCATGAACGACATCGGCCCGGAGGTGTAGGCGCCGGCGCCGGCCACGAACGCGCCGCGCGGGCGCAGCGTGCTGAACTCGTAGCCGATGCCGCAGCCGGCCTTGAGGGTCAGCCCGGCCTCGTGGACCTTCTCCAGGATGCCGTCCATCGAGTCGGTGATGGTGCCCGACACGGTGCAGTTGATGGTGCTGGTGGCCGGCTTGTGTTCCTGCGCGCCGGCATTGGAGGTGATGCGCCCAGCCGGGATCGCGCCGCGGCGCAGCGCCCAGGCGAAGCGCTCGAACCAGTGGGCGCGCTGCTCCTCGCCGACCTCGGCATCGGCCAGCGCGCGGGCCACGCGCAGGTAGGTGCCGTCGATGTCGGCATCCAGCGGATCGCCCTGCTTGGTCTTGAGCCGATACTTCTTGTCCCAGATGTCCTGCGACGCCGGCTGCATCGGGATGGGGTCGTGCTTGGATCCGGTCTGGACGACTTCCAGGCGCACCGTACTCATTCTGCTGTGTTCTCCTCGAACCTGTCCCGATGGGGCGGATGGGTGGTCATCCGCCGTGTGTCTTGTCTCTATCGCACTTGCGCTGCACGGCAGCGACGGCCGCGGCAGCGCACGCGGCGCCTGCCCTCGACCGACCGAAATTCCCCGAATCCGCGACGTCCATTGTCACCGTCCCGTCATGCAACGCCGAGCGCGCCCCTGGATGTGAAGTCCTGGTGAAGAAAACCCTAGTTCTAGTGCCGTACCGAACCGATACCGCTACATGTAGTGGCTAATGCAAGCGTGAACGCTAACGCCGGGCAGGCCGACTGTCAACGTCGTCGCGCGCCGATCACGTGCCGTCGAGCGGGTGTGCGCGCAGGGTGCCGTGGCGGCCTTGCGCAGGCGGCGTCGGAACGCTTTCACTGGCGGTTAAACGCCGCGCGTTCATCTTGATTTACGCGCACGCGCGCCCATCTGCCCCACGTCTCCCGCGTTCCCCGGAAACCGACCCCATGCGACCGCTGCCCACGCTGCTGACCCTGACCGCCGCCGCTGCCTTCGGCGGTTTCGCCGCCACCGCCATCAATGCGCAACTGGACAACCGCGCCGAGGCCGCGCCGGTCGCGGCGCCGCCGCTGTCCGGGGCCGCGCGCCTGCCGTCCGCGGTGGCCGGCGAGCCGCTGCCGTCGCTGGCGCCGATGCTGCAGAAGGTGATGCCGGCGGTGGTGAGCATCAACACCAAGCAAGTCGTGCGGGTGCGCAATCCGTTCTTCAACGACCCGATCCTGCGCCGCCTGTTCCCGGACATCCCGCAGGAGCGCATCAACGAGTCGCTGGGTTCGGGCGTGATCATCGACGCGAAGAACGGCTACGTGCTGACCAACCACCACGTGGTGGAGAACGCCGACGACGTGCAGGTGACCCTGGCCGACGGGCGCAGCTTCAAGGCCGAGTTCATGGGCTCGGACGCGGACACCGACATCGCGCTGATCCGGATCAAGGCCGACAACCTCACCGAGATCCGCCTGGGCGACAGCGACAAGCTACGGGTGGGCGATTTCGTCGCCGCCATCGGCAACCCGTTCGGCTTCACCCAAACCGTCACCTCCGGCATCGTCTCGGCGATGGGCCGCAACGGCATCCGCGGCCTGGGCTACCAGAACTTCATCCAGACCGACGCCTCGATCAACCCGGGCAACTCCGGCGGCGCGCTGGTGGACCTGCGCGGCGAACTGGTCGGCATCAACACCGCCAGCTTCAACCCGCAGGGCAGCATGGCCGGCAACATCGGCCTGGGCCTGGCGATCCCGTCGAACCTGGCGCGCGCGGTGGTCGACCAGTTGATCAAGAACAACGGGGTGATGATCCGAGGCACCTTCGGCATCGAGACGCAGAACCTGACCACGCAGATGGCGCAGGGCCTGGGCCTGTCGGCGCCGCGCGGGGCGCTGGTGACGCGGGTGCTGGCCGGCTCGGCGGCCGCGGCCGCCGGGC
>NZ_AQOI01000030.1:0-1197 GCF_000364665.1 Xanthomonas sp. SHU 199 | reverse complement strand
GCTCCTTGTATCTGGACATGTCGCCCCTAAACAGGCGTCATGTCTTCCGACTGATCATCGGAGGAGGTGCGGGAGGTCCAGTCGCTCCTAAAGCTTCGAGCTTGCATCGCAGATCGGCTCCGCCCTCCACATGCTGGCCCTTGTGTGTCCGAACGGTATCCAGAGTCCGCCCCCAGGCGTGAACTCGCATCGACAAGGCAGGACCGGGCCCAGCGCCGATCATGACCCTGACACGATGGAGGAATCGCCTATGTCTCCCGTCATCGGCATCGACGTTGCCAAACGCAGTTTCGATGTGACCATCGATCTGACCAATGGCAAGCACCGTACCAAGGCCAAGTTGTCCAACGATGCCAAGGGCTTCCAGGCCCTGCAGGCATGGCTGCAGACGCATGCCCAGCCCGATAGCTGGATCGCCATGGAGGCCACCGGCACCTACCACCAGGCGCTGGCCGAGTTCCTCCACGCACGCGGCTATCGGGTGTGCGTGCTCAACCCGGCGCAGACGGCCGCGTACGCACGCAGCCAACTCAGCCGGGTCAAGACCGATCGCAGCGATGCCAAGCTGATCGCCAGTTATGCCCTGCGTCACCGCGAGCAGTTACGCCGTTGGCACCCTGATCCACCGGCGCTCAAGCAGCTCAAAGCGCTGGTGCGCCGGCGCCAGGATCTGCAACAGATGCTGCAGATGGAGCGCAACCGGCTGGACGTCGCTCCGGCCCAGGTGAAGGACTCGATCCAGGTCCATCTGGCCGATCTGCAACACCACATCGCCCAGATCGAGCAGGCCATCGATGACCATATCGACCAGGATCCGACCTTGCGTGGGCAGCGCGAGCTGCTGGTGAGCATCCAGGGGATTGCCGACACCAGCGCGGCCTTGATGCTGGCCGAGCTTGGCGATGTGAGGCGCTTCGCCGATGCCTCGGCGGTGACCGCCTTCGCCGGCCTCAATCCGTGCCTGCAGGAGTCGGGCGAGCGCAAAGGCCACGTCTGCATCTCGCGCACCGGCTCGCCCCGCTTGCGCGCAGGCCTGTTCATGCCGGCCCTGGTGGCCATGACCCACAACCCGATCATCCGGGCGCTGAAACAGCGGCTGAGCGAACGTGGCAAAACCGGCAAGCAGATCGTGTGCGCCGCCATGCGCAAGCTGCTGCACCTGGCCTACGGGGTTCTCAAATCGGGCACGGCGTTCGA
>NZ_AQOI01000029.1:0-8977 GCF_000364665.1 Xanthomonas sp. SHU 199 | reverse complement strand
CCGGCGTCGCCGGCTCGGTCGCCGGCGACGGGACGGGCTCGGGCTCGACCACGGCCGCGGCATCCACATACACGGTGTGACCCAGCGCCTGCAGCCAGCCGACCTGTTCGGCCGACCACAACGGCGCATGCATGGACGCGGGCTCGCTCATGCCGCGTCCGGCACCTTGCGCCAACGCCGCCACAGCCACAGGCACGGCCCGGACAGCGCGTACAGCACGCCGATCGCCAGCAGCGCCCGGGCCAGGTCGATGACCAGCACTGCCAGCACGATCGGCGCCAGCACCAGCATCAGGAACGGCACGCGGTCGGTGCGCGGGCCCTTCTCGCCACTGCCCTTGAAGCTCCAGAAGCGGATGCGGCTGACCATCAGCAGCGCCGCGGTCACGGTCAGGCCCAGCGCCACGTAGCGCAGCTGTTCGCCGTCCCAGCCCAGCGAGCCGTCGGCGAAGGACCACACGAAGGCCATCATCAGCCCGGCCGCGGCCGGGCTGGCCAGGCCCACGAACCAGCGCTTGTCGACCGTGCCGACCTGGGTGTTGAAGCGGGCCAGGCGCAGCGCGGCGCAGGCCGCGTACAGGAACGCCGCCGACCAGCCGACCCGGCCGAGCATGCCGCCGTCGAACTTCAGCGCCGACAACGACCAGTGGTACATCACCAGCGCCGGCGCCATGCCGAAGCTGACCAGGTCGGCCAGCGAGTCGTACTGCACGCCGAATTCGCTGCTGGTGCCGGTCAGCCGCGCCACGCGCCCGTCCAGGCCGTCCATCACCGCGGCCACGAACACCGCCACGCTGGCGTGCACGAACTGGCCGTTGGCGGCGGCGATGATGGCGTAGAAACCGGAGAACAGGCCGGCGGTGGTGAACAGGTTCGGCAGCAGGTAGATGGTGCGCGAACGGGGGGGCGGTCGGGATGGGTCCATCCCGCCAGTCTAATCGACTTGCCAGGCCCGTCGGCGGGTGCTGCAATCGGCGCTCCCGCCGCGCCCTGGAGACCGAGATGCGCGCCCTGCCCCGGTTTTGCTGCCTGCCCCTGCTCGCCGTCAGCGGCATGCTCGGCGCCACCACCCTGTACCAATGGAAGGACGCGCAGGGCGTCACCCACTATGCCGAGACCCCGCCCCCCGGCGGCAAGTACCAGGTGCGCAAGGTCGACACCCGCGGCGATGCCCCGGCCGAGACGCCCGAGGTGGCCCCGGCCGAGAACGCCAAGTGCCTGACCGCACGCAAGAACCTGGATATC
Source organism: Xanthomonas sp. SHU 199 (assembly GCF_000364665.1). Lineage (NCBI taxonomy): Bacteria > Pseudomonadati > Pseudomonadota > Gammaproteobacteria > Lysobacterales > Lysobacteraceae > Xanthomonas > Xanthomonas sp. SHU 199. The sequence continues at coordinate 7,733 of NZ_AQOI01000029.1, read as the reverse complement.
CTCGACAAGCCCGGCAAGATCACCACCGACAGCGATGGCGACGGCAAGCCGGACGGAGAACTGGACGAATCCCAGCGCGGCGCGCAGAAGGCCCTGGCCGAGGCCGCAATCAAGGCCTACTGCACCCCGGCCGCCGCACCCGCCAAGTAAGCCGAACGCGCCCCGAACGCGCGCGGCCGGCCGCGGGCGATGCCCGCAGCGCCGGCAATGACTGGCAAAATGGGCGACCCGCCGTCTGCGAAGCCCCTCGATGCGCCTTTCCCAGTTCCATCTGCACACCACCAAGGAAACCCCGGCCGACGCCGAACTGGTCAGCCACCAGCTGATGCTGCGCGCGGGCATGATCCGCAAGCTCGCCTCCGGCCTGTACACCTGGTCGCCGCTGGGCCTGCGCGTGCTGCGCAAGGTGGAAGCGGTGGTGCGCGAGGAAATGAACCGCGCCGGCGCGGTGGAAGTGCTGTTCCCGACCATCCAGCCGCGCGAGCTGTGGGACGCCACCGGGCGCTGGAGCAAGTTCGGCGGGCTGATGCTGCGCATGCAGGACCGCAAGGAACAGGACTACTGCTACAGCCCGACCGCCGAAGAGGCCGCCGCCGATTTCGCGCGGCAGGAGCTGAGCAGCTACAAGCAGTTGCCGGTCAATTTCTACCAGATCCAGACCAAGTTCCGCGACGAGATCCGCCCGCGCTTCGGGGTGATGCGCGCGCGCGAATTCCTGATGAAGGATGCCTACTCGTTCCACATCAGCGACGAGGACCTGGCGCGCGAGTACGAGAACATGAAGGCGGCCTACACCCGCATCTTCACCCGCCTGGGGCTGCAGTTCCGCGCGGTGCAGGCCGATTCCGGCGACATCGGCGGCGACGCCTCGCAGGAATTCCACGTGCTGGCCGCCTCCGGCGAGGATTCGCTGGCGTTCTCCACCGGCTCGGACTACGCGGCCAACGTCGAAGCCGCCGTCGCCGCGGCCCCGGCCCCGCGCCCGGCTGCCGGCGAGGAGCTGCGCAAGGTCGCCACGCCCACCCAGAAGACCTGCGAGGCGGTGGCCGAGCTGCTCGGCCTGCCGCTGCAGCGCACGGTCAAGTCGGTGGCGGTGATGGCTGGCGAAAGCTTCGTGCTGGCGCTGGTGCGCGGCGACCACACGGTCAACGAGATCAAGCTGGGCAAGGTCGCCGGCCTGGCCGGCTACCGCATGGCCAGCGAGGCCGAGATCCTCGCGCACCTGGGCAGCGAGCCGGGCTTCCTCGGCCCGCTGGGCCCGCGCCAGCCGATCCGCGTGGTCGCCGACCGCGACGTGGCGGCGCTGGCCGACTTCGTGGTCGGCGCCAACGAGCGCGGCTTCCACCTGACCGGGGTCAACTGGGGCCGCGACCTGCCGGAACCGGATGCCGTCGCCGACCTGCGCAACGTGGTCGAGGGCGAGCGCGCCCACGACGGCGGCGAGATCCGCCTGGCCCGCGGCATCGAGGTCGGACATGTGTTCCAGCTCGGCCGCCAGTACGCGCAGGCGCTGGACGCCACCGTGGTGGACGAGAACGGCAAGACCGTGACGCTGGCGATGGGCTGCTACGGCATCGGCATTTCCCGCATCGTCGCTGCGGCGATCGAGCAGAACCACGACGACGCCGGCATCCGCTGGCCGCAGCCGATGGCGCCGTGGACGGTGGCGGTGTGCGTGATCAATCCCAAGCGCGATCCGGCGGTCGACGCCGCTGGCGAGGCGCTGCTGGCCGAGCTGCAGCAGGCCGGACTGGATGCGGTGCTGGACGACCGCGGCCTGCGCCCCGGCGCGATGTTCGCCGATATCGAATTGATCGGCGTTCCGCACCGGGTGGTGGTCTCGGAGCGGGGCCTGGCCGCCGGCACCTTCGAATATCGCGCGCGCAGCGGCGGCGATGCCGAACACCTGGATCGAACCGCCTTGCTGGCACGCCTGCAGGCGTGACGAAAGGGGCCGGGAGGATATCCCGGCCCTTTTTCTTTACGCGGCCGTCACGCCTTATGAGGGAAACCAGAGCGGTCTGTTTTCAATTGATTACGGCCGCCAGGGATCCATAAGGACATATTCCCACGGCATTGCGACCGAAAATACCCGCCGCGAATTAAGCAGGGTATTTGTCAATCCGATAAAGCATCATTATGATCCTGCGCTGGCCAGGGAATGGCGGAAGCCACCACCCATTTTCCGGAGTAAAGATGACCATCGATCTCAGTGGCCTGTCGGCCAAGCAGTTGGGCGCCCTCATCAAGACCGCCAAGAAGCAGCAGTCCATCGTCGCCAAGCGCACCCCCATCGCCAAGGTCCGCACCCAGCTGGCGCGCCTGGCCAAGAGCCACGGCTACAGCATCGAGGAAGTCTTCGGCGGCGCCCCCGCCGCGCGCGGTCGCAAGGCCGGCAAGCCGGGTCCGAAGCCGGGCCGCAAACTGGGCAAGGTTCCGCCGAAATACCGCAACCCCGCCAATGCCGCCGAAACCTGGACCGGCCGCGGCAAGCAGCCGCGCTGGCTGGCCGATCTGGTCGCCAAGGGCAAGAAGGTCGACGATTTCCTGATCGCCGGCGGCGCCGCCAAATCCGCCGCGCCGGCCAAGAAGACCGCCAAGAAGGCGGTCAAGCGCGTCGCCAAGAAGGCCAGCAAGAGCGCTGCGCCGAAGGCCTGATCCGCCACGGCAACCGCAGTCGAAACGCCGGCGCATGCCGGCGTTTTTTATTGCCGCATTCAAAGATTCTTGCGCGCCGGCACCAACAGATTGCCGAACAGCAGGCCGGCGACCAGCGCCATCACGATATTGGTCACCGTCAGCAGCGCCGATTGCCCGCCGAGCACGTCCTGCTGCTGGACCAGGGTCAACAGCCCGCGCAAGCTGGCACTCCCCGGCACCAGCATGATGATGCCCGGCAACCGGACCAGCGCGCCCGGTCGGTGCACGATGCGTCCGAACAGATTGCCGGCCGCGGTCAATACCATCGCCGACAGGAAGATGCCGACCGGGCTGCCCCATGCGTCGCCGGCGAAGCGCGCGATCGCGTAGCCGGCCACCGATGCCGCCATCACGAACGGATAATCGCGCAGGCTGGCCTTGAACAACAGGGCGAACGCGTAGGCGGCCACCAGCAGCGAGGCCCATTCCACCCAGCCGTGCTGCGGCCGCGATGCCCGCACCATCGGCTCCAGGCCCAGCAGTTGCGCCAGGGTCACCGCGATCACCGCGCCGACGGTCAGCTTGACGATGGTGGTGACCGCGCCGGCGAAGCGCGCCGTGCCCGAGACCCAGTGCTGGCTGGTGAGTTCGTTGACCGCATTGGTCAGCGCCATACCCGGCAGCAGTACCACCAGCGAGGCGATGATCACCGTATTGAGATTCAGCGGCGCCACGAAACTGGCCACCAGGGTCGCGACGAAACCGGCCAGCAACGCCGCCAGCGCGTCGTTGGCTTCCTTGGTGGCCGGGCGCTTGTCGGTGAGCTGGGTGAGCACGCCGATCAGCAGGCCGATGGCGCTGGCGGTGGCGATGTCCAGCCACGGCAGGCGCCACAACCCGGCCACGCCGGCCGCGGCCAGACCGAAGCCGAGCACCTGCATCGCCATCCAGCGCCGCCCCGGCGGCTGGTCCAACTGGCGCAGCGCGGTGTGGCCCTGGGCCACGCTCATGCGCCCGCTGGCCACGTCGTCGGCGATGCGGTCGGCGACGCTGAGCTTGTGCAGGTCGTTGTCGCCGGGCGCCAGCCGCACCACGCGGGTGATGTCGCTGGAGCCGATCGCCTTGGTCGGGTCGCTGAAGCTGAGGATCAGCCCGGTCGGGTTGGACCAGGGTTCGCAGTCCAGGTCCAACTGCTGCGCCAGCGCCACCACCGCCGCCTCCAGCCGCTGCGCGGTGGTGCCGTAGGTGTGCAGTCGCCCGGCGATGTCGGAGACGAAGGCGATGCGCTGCGCGTAGGTCGCGTTGGCGGAGGGACTGACGGTGGGAGCGGCGGGCATGTCGGCTAGTATGGCGCGAACGCCGCGCCCGGCCACCCCGTCGCGATCACCACATCTGCAACACGGGCGAAACAGGTATGCTCGCGCACCGGACGCCCCCATGATCGAACCGCAACCGCCCAAACTCAGCCAGGACGACCGAGACCCCTCGCGGGTGCGGCTGACCGGCAGTTGGACCCTGGCCACGGCCCTGGCGTCCTCGGAAGTGCTGCGCGGGATGCCGGCCGGCACCACCGGCATCGACGCCAGCGGAATAGGCCAGCTGGATTCGGCCGGGGTGCTGCAACTGATGCGCTACGCCACCCGCAACGGCATCGCCCACGAAGCGCTGGATTTCCGCCAGGACCACCGCGCCCTGGTCTCGACCATCGAGGACGTGGCCGACGACCGCCCCAAGCGCAAGCGCGACTACGGCTTCGCCGCGGCGCTGGAGCGCCTGGGCTACGCGGTGCACCGCAACGGCAAGGAAATCGTCGCCCTGGTCGGCTTCCTCGGCGAGACCCTGGTCAAGCTGCTGCGGCTGCTGCACGCGCCGCGCCGGTTCCGCCTGACCGCCACCGTGCACCACATGGAGCAGGTCGGCCTGGACGCGGTGCCGCTGGTGGCGCTGCTGTCGTATCTGGTCGGCGCGGTGATCGCCTTCCTCGGCTCCACGATCCTGCGCGACTTCGGCGCCGAGATCTACGTGGTGGAACTGGTCAGCATCGCCTTCCTGCGCGAGTTCGCGGTGCTGCTGACCGCGATCGTGCTGGCCGGGCGCACCGCCAGCGCGTTCACCGCGCAGATCGGCGCGATGAAGGCGCGCGAGGAGGTCGATGCGATCCAGACCCTGGGCCTGGACCCGATGGATCTGCTGGTGATCCCGCGGCTGGTGGCGCTGCTGCTGATGCTGCCGCTGCTGACCTTCGTGGCGATGATCGCCGGTCTGGCCGGCGGCGTCACCGTCGGCGCCTTCGACCTGGGCATCCCGCCGCAGATGTACCTGGCGCGCATGCACGACACCATCCAGATCCGGCACATGCTGGTGGGCCTGTCCAAGGCGCCGATCTTCGCCATCGTGATCGGCCTGATCGGCTGCCTGGAGGGACTGCGCGTGGAAGGCACCGCGCAGTCCGTCGGCGAGCGCACCACCTCCAGCGTGGTACAGACGATCTCGCTGGTGATCATCATCGACGCGATCGCCGCGCTGTGGTTCATGAACATGGGGTGGTGAGTTGAAGCCGGGAATCGGGAATCGAGAATCGGGAATGGGGAACGCCGGCCGCGTCAGCGACGTCGACCGGGAGCGCATGCCTTGACCATTCCCGATTCCCCACTCCCGATTCCCGACCAGGAACTCGCCATCTCCGTCCGCGGCCTGGTCAATCGCTTCGGCAGCCAGACCGTGCACGAGGACCTGGACCTGGACGTGCGCCGCGGCGAGATCCTCGGCGTGGTCGGCGGATCGGGCACCGGCAAGTCGGTGCTGATGCGCACCATCCTCGGCCTGCGCGAGCCCGATGCCGGCAAGATCCAGGTGCTCGGCGTGGATACCGATTCCGGCCGCCGCGCCGATCGCCTGCACGTGGAGCGCAACACCGGCGTGCTGTTCCAGGACGGCGCCTTGTTCTCCTCGCTGACGGTCGGCGAGAACGTGCAGGTGCCGCTGAAGGAGCATTTCGGCGAACTGCCCGACAGCTGGCACTACGAGCTGGCGCTGCTGAAGGTGAAGCTGGCCGGCCTGCCCGCCGACGCGCTGAACAAGCTGCCCTCGCAGCTGTCCGGCGGCATGCGCAAGCGCGCCGGGCTGGCGCGCGCGCTGGCGCTGGATCCGCCCCTGTTGTTCCTGGACGAACCCACCGCCGGGCTGGACCCGATCGGCGCGGCCGCTTTCGACCGGCTGATCCGCACCCTGCAGGAAGCGCTGGGCCTGACCGTGTTCCTCATCACCCACGATCTGGACACCTTGTACGCTATCTGCGACCGCGTGGCGGTGCTGGCCGACCGCAAGGTCATCGCCAACGCGCCGCTGGCCGAGATCGAGCAAGTGGACCATCCGTGGATCCAAGAGTATTTCCACGGCCCGCGCGCCCGCGCCGCGCGCGATGCCAAGACCGCCTGGACCGAGACCCCCTGAGCCCATGGAAACCAAAGCCAATTACGTGCTGATCGGCGCCTTCACCATCGTGGTGGGGATCGCGCTGCTGCTGTTCGGACTCTGGGCCGCCAAGTACTCCTCCGACCGCACCTGGCAGGAGTACCGCGTGGTGTTCCGCGAGGCGGTGACCGGCCTGTCGGTCGGCAGCCCGGTGCAGTACAACGGCATCGCGGTGGGCTCGATCACCGAGCTGACCCTGGCGCCGAACGATCCGCGCCAGGTGGTGGCGCGGATCCGGGTCAACTCGACCACGCCGATCAAGAGCGACACCCGCGCCAAGCTGGGCATCACCAGCCTGACCGGCCCGTCGATCATCCAGCTCTCCGGCGGCACCCCGGAAGCGCCGGCGCTGACCTCGATCGACAACAGCGATGCGCCGATCATCCAGACCACGCCCTCGGCGCTGCAGAACATCACCGACACCGCCAACCGCATCGTCGAGCGCCTGGACGAGGTGCTCAGCGACCGCAACGTCGCCAGCATCACCGCCACCCTGCACAACCTGGAGACCATCAGCGGCGGCCTGGCCGACCGCGACCAGGGCATGCAGTCGCTGATCGTCAGCGCGCGCGATGCGGCGCGCAACCTCGACACCACGCTCAAGACCACCAACGGCACCATCCAGCGCCTGGACCAGAACCTGGTGCAGCAGTTGCCGCCGATCCTAAACAAGCTGGAGGACACGCTGAGCAAGCTGGATTCGGCCGCGGGCAATGCCGACAAGATCCTTGGCGAGAACCGCTCGGCGATCAACAGCTTCGCCAACGACGGCCTCGGCCAGCTCGGCCCGACCCTCACCGAACTGCGCGGCCTGATCCGCGACCTGCGCCGGGTCAGCGACCGCCTGGACAACAACCCCGCGCGCTACTTGCTCGGCCGCGACGCCCCGAAGGAGTTCAAACCCAAATGAAGCCGATGCGCGCCTTCCTCCTGCTCGCCGTGCCGGCCCTGCTGCTGGCCGGCTGTTCGCTGCCCGGCGGCAACAAGGAGCCGGTGACGATCTACGCGCCGGACGTGCGGGTCACCGCCGACCCGGCCTGGCCGCAGGTGAGCTGGCAACTGGCGCTGACCAAGCCCAGCGCCGCGCGCGTGGTCGACAGTTCGCGCATCGCGGTGCGGCCGACGCCCGACGAACTGCAGGTATATGGCGGCGTCAGCTGGGCGCAACCGGCCACCGACATGCTCGAGGACATGCTGCTGCGCGCGTTCGAGGATTCCGGGCGCATTCCCGGCGTGGCCCGGCTCGGCACCGGCATCCGCGCCGACTACAAGCTGCTGCTGGACCTGCGCCGTTTCGAATCGGACTACGCCGGGCGCGCGGTGCCGTCGGCGACCATCGAGCTCAATGCCAAGCTGCTGTACAGCGCCGACCAGCGCGTGGTCGCCTCGCGCACCTTCCTGGTGACCCAGCCTGCCGCCGGCACAGCCGAATCGCAGGTGGTCGACGCCTTCGGCCAGGCCATGTCGCAACTCGGCCACGACGTGGTCGGCTGGACCCTGCAGCAGGGCCAGGCCGATGCAGCCACCGCGCTGGCGCCCAGCGTGCCACCGCCGGCCAGCCCGAAGCCGCCACGGCGCTGATGGCTCCCCTCTCCCACCGGGAGAGGGGTCGGGGGTGA
>NZ_AQOI01000028.1:0-14216 GCF_000364665.1 Xanthomonas sp. SHU 199 | reverse complement strand
TGGATTCGAACCATCGACCAAAAGATTAAAAGTCTTCTGCTCTACCGACTGAGCTAACGGCCCAAAACAAGACCCCGGCGTTGCACCGGGGCGCGTAGTCTACCCCAGCACGGGGCGTTTCGCGAAATCAGGCGTAGCGGGTCGGGTCGGCAACGCCGGCGTCGGCGAAGCCGGCCGCGCGCAGGCGGCAGGCATCGCAGTGGCCGCAGGCGCGGCCGGCGTCGTCGGCGCGGTAGCAGGACACGGTCAGGCCGAAGTCCACGCCCAGGCGCACGCCTTCGCGCACGATGTCGGCCTTGCTCATGTGCTGCAACGGCGCATGCACGCGCAGCCCGGCCCCCTCCACCCCGGCCTTGGTCGCCAGGTTGGCCAGGGTCTGGAACGCGTCGATGAACTCGGGGCGGCAATCGGGATAGCCGGAATAGTCCACGGCGTTAACCCCGCAGAAGATGTCGGCCGCGCCCAGCACCTCGGCCCAGCCCAGCGCCACCGACAGCATGATGGTGTTGCGCGCCGGCACATAGGTGACCGGGATGCCGTCGCCACCGGCGTCCGGCACCTCGATGTCGTCGGTCAGCGCGGAGCCGCCGATGCTGCGCAGGTCGACGTTGACGGTCTTGTGTGCCACCGCGCCCAGCGCCGAGGCAACGCGCGCGGCCGCATCCAGTTCGGAGGTATGGCGCTGGCCATAGCGCACGCTCAAGGCATGCACCGCGAACCCCTGCGCACGGGCGATGGCGACGACGACGGCGGAGTCCATGCCACCGGAAAGAAGGACGACGGCGTTTTTCATCTGGGTGCCGGGAGTGGGGAATGGGGAAACGGGAATGGGAAAAGCGTAGCAGTCAGGCTGCACCGGGAAGATCGAAGGTCTTCGAGAAGCGAAAGCGGATCAGGTAGAGCCACGCCTGCCGCGCGGCGCTCTCCGCTTCCCGTTTCCCCATTCCCGATTCCCAGCTGCGCGCCAGCGCGCAGCTACCGCCCCGGCTCGTCGTTCCACAGCAGCTTGTGCAACTGCATCTGGAACCGCACCGGCAGGCGGTCGGCGACGATCCAGTCGGCCAGGTCGCGTGCGGTCAGTTCGCTCTTGCTCGGGGAGAACCAGACGGTGCAGCGCGTGTCCAGCCGGTGTTCGGCGACCACGGCGCTCGCCCATTCGTAGTCGCCGCGGCCGCACAGGACGAACTTGATCTGGTCGCGCGCGGTCAGCAGCGGCAGGTTCTCCCAGCGGTTGCGATGCGCTTCCTGCGACGCCGGGGTCTTGATGTCGAGCACCCGCGACACGCGCGGGTCGACCTCGGCGATGTCCAGCGCGCCGGAGGTCTCCAGCGACACGTCGTAGCCGGCGTCGCAGAGGCGCTGCAGCAGCTGCAGGCAGCGCTTCTGCGCCAGCGGTTCGCCGCCGGTGACGCAGACGTGGCGCACGCCGTGGCGCGCCACTTCTTCGAGAATCGCGTCGATGTCCCACCACTGCCCGCCATGGAAGGCGTAGGCGGTGTCGCAGTAGCTGCAGCGCAGCGGGCAGCCGGTCAGGCGCACGAACACGGTCGGCCAGCCGGCGCTCTCGGCTTCGCCCTGCAGCGACAGGAAGATCTCCGTCAGCTTCAGGCGGGGCAGCGGGCTTTGGACGATATCGCTGGGAACGGCGGCCATGGCGGGAGAAAGATGCTCCCGCGACGGCGGCGGCAGCGTAAGGGGGTCAGCGCAGCTGCTGGCCGAGACGGATCGACTGCAGGCGGTCCTGCGCGGTCCGCGCGGCATCGGACCCAGGATACTTCGCGCCGACCTGCTGCAGGGTCTGCTCGGCATCCTGGACGCGGCCTTCGCCGTACTGGGACAGGCCCAGCTTGAGCAGCGCGCCCGGCGCCTTGTCGTGGGTCGGATAGCGGCCGATCAGGTCCTGGAACTGGGCCTCGGCCAACTGGAAGTTCTTGGTGGCGTAGTAGCTCTCGCCCAGCCAGTACAGCGCGTTCGGCGCATACACGCCGTTCGGGTAGGCCTGCAGGAAGTTCTGGAACAGGTTCGCCGAGTCGGCGTACTTGCCCGCCTTCAGGGCATCGAAGGCGACATTGTAGGCGGCCCGCTCGTCACCCGCGGCGGCCAGGGTGCCGGCGTCGCCGTGCACCGACGGCGGCGGCTCGGCAACGGCGGACGGCTTGCCTCCAGGCGCGGCCGGCGCGACAGCCGGTGCGGCGCCATTGGCCGGCGGCAGCGACGGCGTCGCCCCTGCCCCTGCACCACTCTCCAGCCGGCCCACGCGGCCATCCAGGTCCAGGTACTGGTCCTTGATCTGCTGCTTGAGCTGGTCGTTGCTGTGCTGCAGTTGTTCGATCGTGGCTTCCATCGACTGCATCTGCGTACGCAGCTGGTTGAGCTGGTTCAGGATGTCGGTGTTGGCCTGGGTATTCATGGCCTGCTGCTCGAGCGCGGAAACGCGGTCGGCCAGGCTTGCGCGCTGCGCATGAGCCGGCGCGGCGGCCACGAGGGCCGCCGCGACGATCATCGATGTAAGGACACCGATACGCATCTTTTCTTACTGCGCCGTGTAGACGATCTCGACGCGACGGTTCTGCGACCAGCAGGACTCGTTCGACTCGGTGCAGACCGGACGCTCTTCGCCGTAGCTGACCACGGTCAGCTGCGCAGCCGAGCCACCGTTGGCCTGCAGCGCCGAGGACACGGCGTTGGCACGACGCTCGCCCAGGCCCATGTTGTACTCGCGCGAACCACGCTCGTCGGTGTTGCCCTGCAGGGTGATGCGCGAGGACGGACGGTCACGCAGGTACTTGGCGTGGCAGGCCATGATCGCCTGGAACTCCGGCTTCACGGTGTCCTTGTCCAGGTCGAAGTAGACCACGCGCTGACGCAGGCAGGAATCGGTGTCCAGGTCGCCCGGGCCGTACAGACCGGAGGTCGACGGGCCGGTCGGGGCGGTGGTGCCGGTGGTGCCGGTGGTGTCGGTCTGGGGCTGTTCCTTGACCTTCTTGGCGCAGCCGGCCAGAGCTGCAACGGACAACAGCGAAACAAGCAGAACGCGGGTGGTCTTGTTCATGGCGATACCTTGTGGCTCCTGGGCCGATGAGGGGTTCAACAGCGAAATATTAACACCAAACTTACATGTCAACGTGCGGTGCGATACGGCGACCAGGACGGCTCGCGCACGTCGCCATCGGCAAGCACCAGGCGCTGCCGCACGCGGGCATCGGCCGAGACCGCGTACAGCACGCCACGGCCGCCTTCACGCGCCGCATACAGCACCATGCTGGCGTTGGGGGCGAAGCTCGGCGACTCGTCCAGCGAACCGGTCGACAGCGTGCTCCAGCGCGGCGAACCCAGGCTGCGGTCCATCATCGCGATCTTGTAGGTGTTGCCGCTGCCCTGGGCCACGACCAGCTTGTTGCCGTCGAAGGACACGCTCGGGGTTGCGTTGTAGTTGCCCTGGAAGGTGATGCGGGTGGCGCTGCCGCCGGTGGCCGGCACCTGGTAGATCTGCGGGCGGCCGCTGCGGTCGGAGGTGAAGTAGATGCTGTTGCCGTCCGGCGCCCAGGTCGGCTCGGTGTCGATGCCGAAGTGGTTGGTCAGCTGGGTCAGCTGCTTGCTGCCCAGGTCCATCACGTAGATCTCCGGGTTGCCGCTGCGCGACAGCGCCAGCGCCAGCTTCTTGCCGTCCGGCGAGAACGACGGGGCGCCGTTGATGCCGCGGAAGCTGGACACCAGCTGGCGCGCACCGGTGGCGATGTCCTGGATGTAGATCGACGAGTTGCCGCGCTCGAAGCTCACGTAGGCCAGCTTCTTGCCGTCCGGGCTCCAGTTCGGCGACAGCAGCGGCTCGGCCGAGCGGACGATGGTCTGCGGGTTGTAGCCGTCGGAGTCGGCCACCATCAGCGCATAGCGCATCGCCCCGCCCTTGCCGCTGGCGGTGACGTAGGCGATACGGGTCCAGAACGCGCCGCGCACGCCGGTGATCTTCTCGTAGATGGCATCGGCCATCTGGTGGGCGACGTCGCGCATGGCGTTGGCGCGGGCGGTCATGGCCAGGCCGAGCATGCGCTCGCCCTTGCCCACGTCGAACAGTTCGTACTCGACGCGATAGGCGCCTTCGCCGGCGTCCATCACCCGGCCGACGACCAGGTAGCTTTGCTTGAGCGCACGCCAGGTGGCGAACTGCACCTCGCTGCCGCGGGTCGGACGCTCCACGATCTGCGATTCGGGCAGATTGCGGAACTGGCCGGAGCGATCCAGGTCGGCGCGAACCACCGCGGCGACGTCGGTGCTCGGCGGGGTCGCCGATCCCTGGTACGGCATCGGCACGACGGTGATCGGGGTCGCCGAGGCATTGCCGCCGACGATGTCGATTTCCAGGCCCTTGTCCTGCGCGGACGCGGCGAGAGGCAGCAACAGGGCGGTGAGAACGGCAAGCCAGCGCGGCAGTTTCTTCATGGGTCGCTCAGCAGGATCGGAAAGGCGCAAGAGATAGCAATGCGCGGGTGAACGTATTCGCAATCATGAACCATCGCCGTGTGAAGCCGATGGCAGGACGCGGCACATTATCGCCCATCGCATGTCGGGTGGATGGCGGGCGCGCGCGATGCGGCGCCAGCCGCCGGGGTCATTGGTCCTGGGCGGTGAAGTTGAAGGTCAGGTTGCGCGCGAACACGGTCTCGAAGCCACGGTAGGGCAACGGCTGGGCGCGCAGCACCGCGGCTTCGATCGAGCGGCGACCGGCCTCGTCGTAGGGACAGTCGGGGCTGACCTTGGCCTGCATGACCTGGCCACCTGGGATCTGGGTGATCGAGATCTTGCACTTCTGCCCCAGCGGCACCGAGTCCGGGCGCACCCACTGGCTCAGCACCGCCTGCTGGATCGCGGCGGCGTACTTGGCCTGCAGGTCGGTATTGGTGCCGTTCTGGCCCGGCGCCTGCTGCGGCGTGGTGGCCGCGGCCGCCGACGCCTTCTTGGCGTTCAGGTCGGCGATCTGCTGCAGCTTCTGCTGCGCCAGTTGGGCCTCGCGCTCCAGCTTCTCGCGCTGCTTGCGGATGTCCGCGATCTTCTTCTGCCGCTCCTCTTCCTGCTGCGCGGCCAGGCGTTGCTTCTGCTCGGCCTCCTGCTGACGCTTCTGCTCGGTCAGGTCGATCTGTTCCTGGCGGCGCTTGGCCTCCTGCTCCTGCTTCTCCTTTTCCTGGGAGATCGCGGTGCGGGTGGCGCGGTCCTGGTCGACCTTGTCGGGCACCGGGACGAAGTCCTGCGCCTTCTGCTGCTGCGGGGTCGGCGCCTGCTGCGGCTTGGGCGTGGGCAGCGGCTGCGGCGGCGGCACCGTGTCTTCTTCGGCGACGTCCTTGACCGGTTCGGGCAGCGGCTCGGGCAAGGGCTTGGGCGCGTCCTTCACCGCTTTCTGCGCCGAGCGCACGTCGGCGGCCGAGACCACCAGCGAGGCCTCGACCATCGGCGAACCGGCGGCGGGTTCGACCTGGCGCACCGGCGACCACCACCAGGCCAGGAAGAACAGCAGCGCGATCAGCACGTGCACGCCCACCGCCAGCGCGATGCCGTACATCAGGCCGTCGTTGTCGCCCCTGGCCAGCGGCGGTCGGTTTTCGGCTTCAGCGTGCATTGTTTCCGGGCTGACTCATCAGGCCGACCTTGGGCACCCCGGCCTGCTGCAGCATGACCATGGTGTCCATGACCAGTTGGTAGTTCGAGGTGCCGGGCGCGGCAACGAACACCGGCACGTCCTTGTTCTGGCCGACGAAGGCCTGGATCTTCGCCTTCAGCTCCGGCGCGGCGATCTTCTCCGGCTTGCCGTCCTGCAGGGTCAGGGTATAGCGGCCTTCGGCGTCGACGGTGACGATCACCGGATCCTTCTTGCTCTCCACCGAGCGCGCGGTGGAATCGGGCAGGTCCACGTCCACGCTCAGGCTGAGCAAGGGCGCGGTGACCATGAAGATGATCAGCAGCACCAGCATCACGTCGATGTACGGCACGACGTTGATCTCGGACTTGAGCTTGCGGCGCTTGCGGCGGGAAATGGCGGCAGTCATGCGGGAATCCTGGGAGTCGTGGACAGGCGGGCGACGCTCAGTCGCCGCTGGCCTGGCGCTGCAGGATGGAGCTGAACTCTTCGGAGAAGGTCTCGAAGCGCACGGCCAGGCGCTCGACCCGGGTGGTGAAGCGGTTGTAGGCCCACACCGCCGGGATCGCCACGAACAGGCCGATGGCGGTGGCGAACAGCGCCTCGGAGATGCCCGGCGCGACCGCGGCGATGCCCGCCTGCTGGCCGCTGTTGATCATGTCGTGCATGGTCACCATGATGCCGAACACGGTGCCGACCAGGCCCACGTACGGGGCGGTGGAGCCGATGTTGGCGAGCAGTTCCAGGTTGCGCTCCAGGCGGTCGACCTCGCGCGCGTAGGTCGCGCGCATCGCCCGCTGCGCGCCTTCCAGCTGGATGCGCGCATCGAGCCGGCGCTTGTCGCGCAGGCGGGTGAACTCGCGGAAACCGGCCTCGAAGATCGCCTCCAGTCCGCCGACCACGCGGTTGCGGTCGGTGGCGCCGGCGTAGAGCTTGCTCAGGTCGGTGCCGGACCAGAAGCGGTTCTCGAAGTCGTCGGCCTCGCGGTTGGCGTCCTTGAACACCTTGCCCTTGCGGAAGATGATGACCCAGCTGATCAGCGAGCCGAGCAGCAGCAGCAGCACGATCACCTTGACCGGCAGGCTGGCCTTGACCATCAGGTCCAGGTAGTTGATGCCGCCATGGGCGGCGGTGCTGGCGACGGCCTGGGTGGCGGTCTGGGTCACGTCCTGCGGCAGCGCCTCCACCACCGTGTCCTGCAGGGCCAGGAGCAATGCGATCATCCGTCGTTCCTCAGTAATTCGGCTTCAGTGATTTCAAGAACTTTCAATGCATCGTGCAGCGCGTCGTCCATGCCGCGCGGGCGGAAGCTGCCGGCGCTGAGCGCGGCCACCCGCACCTGCGCGCGCAACAGCAGCTCCCCGTCGTCGCGGCGGATCGACTGCGCGAACACCAGGCTGGCGCGCTTGCATTGCGACAGCGCGACGCCGACCTGCAGGGAATCGTCCAGGCGTGCCGGGCGCAGGAAGTCGAGCTGCATCGCGCGCACCGCGAACACCAGATCGTGTTGCAGGCGCAGACGCTCCTGACCATACCCCAGCGCCCGCAACCACTCCGTGCGCGCCCGCTCCAGGAAGGCCACGTAGCGCGCGTGGTAGACCACGCCACCGGCGTCGGTATCTTCCCAGTAGACGCGTGTCGGCCAACTGAATAGCCGGGAATCGGGAACGGGGAATGGGGAATCGGCAGTCAAGAGCGGCGCTCCTGTCGATAGCTGGGTAACCAGAACATCCTAGAACAGCGCCCCCGATTCCCCACTCCCGATTCCCAATTCCCGGTGCTTGGGCTGCAAGCCCAAGTGCAGATAGGCCTTGTTGGTGGCCATGCGGCCGCGGGCGGTGCGGATCAGGTAGCCCTGCTGGATCAGGTAAGGCTCGATCACGTCCTCCAGGGTGCCGCGTTCCTCCGACAGCGAGGCGGCCAGCGACTCGACGCCGACCGGGCCGCCGTCGAAGTACTCGATGATGGTGCGCAGCATGCGCCGGTCCAGCTCGTCGAAGCCCTCGGCGTCGACCTTGAGCATCTGCGTGGCGGCCTGCGCCACGGCCAGGTCGATCTGCCCGCCGGCGCGGACCTGTGCGAAGTCGCGAACCCGCCGCAGCAGGCGGTTGGCGATGCGCGGGGTGCCGCGCGCGCGGCGCGCGATCTCGGCGCAGCCGTCGGCGTTGCAGGCGATGCCGAGGATGCTGGCGGAGCGGCGCACGATCTGCGCCAGTTCGTCCGGGGTGTAGAAGGCCAGGCGCTGGACGATGCCGAAGCGGTCGCGCAAGGGCGCGGTCAGCAGGCCGGCACGGGTGGTGGCGCCGATCAGCGTGAACGGCGGCAGATCGATCTTGATCGAGCGCGCGGCCGGGCCCTCGCCGATCATGATGTCGATCTGGAAGTCTTCCATCGCCGGGTACAGCACTTCCTCGACCACCGGCGACAGGCGGTGGATCTCGTCGATGAACAGCACGTCGTGCGGCTGCAGGTTGGTCAGCAGCGCGGCCAGGTCGCCGGCTTTCTCGATCACCGGGCCGGAGGTGACCCGCAGGTTGACCCCCAGCTCGTTGGCGATGACGTGGCTCAGCGTAGTCTTGCCCAGGCCCGGCGGCCCGAAGATCAGCACATGGTCCATCGCCTCCCCGCGCGCCTTGGCCGCCTCGATGTAGATCGACAGCTGCTCGCGCACCGGCTGCTGGCCGAGATAGTCGTCCAGCCGCTTGGGGCGGATGCTGGCCTCGGCCGCGTCATCCTCGCGGGTGGCGCTGCTGGCGATGATGCGGTCCATGGAAAGCCGGGATTGGGGAATCGGGAATGGGGAATCGAGCGGACAATAGTAGCGGTTGGCGGCACGGCTGGCGCTTACTTTGATGGTCGCCGCCTGGTTTCAGGCCAGACGCCGCGGCAGTTGCCTTTCCCTGTTCCCCATTCCCGCCTCCCCATTCCCAAGGCCGCGACACCGTCGCGGCCTCAGATCTCCACCTGCGCGCCCAGTTCCACCAGGCGGTTGCCGGGGATGCGGAAGAAGCCGGTGGCGGGGGCGGCGTTGCGGTGCATGACCGCGAACAGCTTGTCGCGCCAGATCGGCATGCCGCGGTTGGCGCTGGCCACGATGGTCTCGCGGCTGGCGAAATAGGTGGTGTCCATGGGGTCGAAGTAGATCCCGCCCTGGTCGCAGGAGCGCATCAGCGCCAGCGGCACGTCCGGGGTCTCCATGAAGCCGAAGCGCACGTAGACCCGGTAGAACTCGTCGCCGATCGCGTCGATCTTCAACCGCTGCCCGGCCGCCGCGTACGGCACCTGCAAGGTCTCCACGGTCAGGAACACGTTGCGCTCGTGCAGCACCTTGTTGTGCTTGAGGTTATGCATCAGCGCGTGCGGCACCACCATCGGGTCGGCGGTCAGGAACACCGCGGTGCCGGGCACGCGCACCGGCGGCGCCAGCATCAGCCCGGGCAGGAAGGTGTCGAGCTTGATGCCGTCCTTGCGGATCTCGTCGTGCAGCAGCTTGCGGCCGCGGCGCCAGGTACGCATCAGGGTGAACAGGATCAGGCCCAGCAGCAGCGGGAACCAGGCGCCGTCCAGGAACTTGATGATGTTGGCGTAGAAGAACGCGCAGTCCACCGCCAGGAACACCAGGGCGAACAGCCACAGCAGCGGCGCCGGCACGCGCGGGTTGGCGCGCGCGTAGATGACCATCAGCACGGTGGTGATCAGCATGGTGCCGGTGACCGAGACGCCGTAGGCGGTGGCCAGCGAGGTCGAGTCGCCGAAGCCGATCACCGCCACCACCACCAGCGCCAGCAGGCACCAGTTCACCGCTGGCACGTAGATCTGGCCGATCGTGGAGTGCGAGGTGTGGCGGATGTGCATGCGCGGGATGTAGCCCAGCTGCATGGCCTGGCTGGCCACCGAGTAGGCGCCGGTGATCAGCGCCTGCGAGGCGATCACCGTGGCCGCGGTGGCCAGCACGATCATCGGGTACAGCGCCCACTCCGGCACCGCCTCGTAGAACGGATTGCTGACCGCGGCCGGGTCGCGCAGCACCAGCGCGCCCTGCCCCAGGTAGGTCAGGGTCAGCATCGGCAGCACCACGCACTGCCACGAGCGGCGGATCGCCTTGGCGCCGAAATGGCCCATGTCCGCGTACAGCGCCTCGCCGCCGGTCACCGCCAGCACCACGGCGCCGAGCACGAACACCGCATGCCAGTTGTGTTCGGCGAAGAAGCGCACGCCCCACCACGGGTTCAGCGCATGCAGCACTTCCGGTGCGCGCGTCATGTTGTAGACGCCGATCGCGCCCAGCGCCACGAACCAGACCAGGGTGATCGGCCCGAACGCCTTGCCCACCCGCTCGGTGCCGTAGCGCTGGGCCATGAACAGCATGCCCAGCACCACCAGGGTGATCGGCACCACGAACGGCTCCAGTTTGGGCGCGGCCACCTCCAGGCCTTCCACCGCCGACAGCACCGAGATGGCCGGGGTGATCACGCCGTCGCCGAAGAACAGCGAGGCGCCGAAGATGCCGAGGATGCCGACCACGTACATCGAGCGCGAGCCGCCCGGCAGGGTCCGCTGCGCCAGCGCGGTCAGCGCCATGATGCCGCCCTCGCCGTCGTTGTCGGCGCGCATGATCACGGTGACGTACTTGACCGTGACCACCAGCATCAGCGCCCAGAACACCAGCGACAGGATGCCCAGCACGGTGTCGTGGTCCGGGGTCAGCCCGTAGTGCGGCGAGAACGCTTCCTTGAGCGTGTACAGCGGACTGGTGCCGATGTCGCCGAAGACCACGCCGATGGCGGTCAGCATCACCCCAAAGCCCGTCTTGGCGTGCGGATCGTGGCTGCCCGGGCGGGCGGCGGAACTGGAGGAGCTGGACATGGTGGGAAGAGTAGCGCCAGAACGTGAAGAAAGAACGGGAAGCCGAGCCGACCCGAGGTCAGCGCAGCGCCGCCTGCAGGGCCTTGCGGATCACCGTGGCGACCTCGTCGCCGTCGGCGGCGGCGTCGCGCGCCATCTTCGCCGCCTCGGCCGGCTTGTAGCCGAGTTGCTGCAGCGCCACCGTGGCCTCGGAGACCGCGTCGGTGCCCAGTTGCCCGGTGATCGGCGCGCCGCCGCTGAAGTCGGCCGCGCGGTCGCGCAGCTCCACCACCATGCGCTCGGCGGTCTTCTTGCCGATGCCGGGGATGCGGGTCAGCGCGGTGACGTCGGCGGCGGTAATCAGCCGCGCGAACTCGTCGACGCTGACCCCGGACAACACCGCCAGCGCGATCTTCGCGCCGATCCCGCTGACCCGCTGCACGTCCCGGAACAGCCGCCGCTCGCCCTCGCGCAGGAAGCCGTACAGCGACACGCTGTCCTCCTTCTGCGCATAGTGGGTGAACAGGATGACGTCGCGACCGACGTCGGGCAGGTCGTAGAAGGTGCTCATCGGCGCCTCCAGCTCATACCCCACCCCACCCACGTCGATCACCAGCCACGGCGGCTGCTTGTAGGCCAGGATCCCGCGCAGACGGCCGATCATTGGGCGCCTCCTTGGAGGCGCCGGGATTGGGGATTGGGGATTGGGGATTCGCCAAAGCGGGGCCGGCGCGCACGCGCGCGGCTGTTGCCAATCCCCAATCCCGAATCCCGAATCCCAGCTCCACTCATTTTCTACTCCAAGCCTGCTGCGTGCTGACGCCCAGGCGCTGCGCGGTGGCGCGCACGTGGGCATGGGTGATGGCGACGGCCAGTGCGTCGGCGGCGTCGGCCTGAAGTTTGCCGGTCAGGCTCAGCATGAGACCGACCATGTGTTGCACCTGCTGCTTCTCCGCCGCGCCCTTTCCGACCACGGCGAGCTTGATCTCCTTGGCCGCGTACTCGTGCACCGGCAGTTCGCGCAGCACCGCCGCGCAGATCGCCGCGCCGCGGGCATGGCCGAGCTTCAGTGCCGCGTCGGCGCTCTTGCCCATGAACACGCGCTCGATCGCCACTTCCTGCGGCCGGTACTCCTCGATGAGCGCGTCCAGTCCGTGCAGCAGGCGCTTGAGCCGCAGCGCGAAGTCGCCCTCGCCGAGCAGTACCAGCGGCGCGTGGTGCACGTGGCGGGTACGGCCAGCCGCGTCCACGTCGATGATGCCCACGCCGGTGCGCTGCGAGCCGGGGTCGATGCCGAGGATGCGGGTAGAGCCGGGATTGGGGAATCGGGAATCGGGAATCGTAAAAGCAGCGCCCGTGCGGGCAGAGATGCCCGTGGCAGCCATCGACGTCGGCGATGCCTCCGGCACCGGCACGGCGCCGTTCCGGGTTCCGGGTCTTGGGCCCCGGGCCCCGGCGGTCATGGTGTCAGCCCCCGTCACTCAGCGCGGCCTGGTCGACGTTGGAATAGACGTTCTGCACGTCGTCCAGGTCTTCCAGCATGTCCAGCAGCTTGCGCACCTGCACCGCGGTGTCGCCGTCCACGGCGATGTCGTTGTCGGCGCGGAAGGTGATTTCGGCGTGGTCGGCGGCCAGGCCGGCCGCGTCCATGGCGTCCTTGACCGCCTGGAACGCCTCCGGCGCGGTCAGCACGTCGATCGCGCCGTCCTCGGGGTAGACCACGATGTCGTCGGCGCCGGCCTCGATCGCCGCCTCGGTGATCTTCTCCTCGTCGGCGCCGGCGGCGAAGCTGAGCACGCCCAGGCGCTTGAACATGAAGGCCACCGAGCCGTCGGTGCCCATGTTGCCGCCGCACTTGCTGAAGGCATGGCGCACGTCGGCCACGGTACGCACGCGGTTGTCGGTCAGGCAGTCCACGATCACCGCCACCCCGCCCGGGGCGTAGCCCTCGTAGCGCACTTCCTCGTACTCCACGCCTTCCAGTTCGCCGGTGGCCTTCTTGATCGCGCGCTCGATCACGTCCTTGGACATGTTGGAGGCCAGCCCCTTGTCCATCGCCACGCGCAGCCGCGGGTTGTTGGACGGATCGCCGCCGCCGGCGCGCGCGGCGACGCCGATCTCGCGGATGATCTTGGTGAAAATCTTGCCGCGCTTCGCATCGGATGCGTTCTTGCGGGCTTCGATCGAGGGGCCTCTACCCATGGGGCGTTCCGGACAGTTGTAAGGACAAGACGCGGATTTTACCTGATGCCGCGCACATCCCGCGGCCCGGCCGCGCCGACGACCGACCGCGCGTGCGACCGGCGCATGCCGCCCGTTCCCCGGCCGGCGCCCACTCCAGCGCGCACCGGCCCGTGCTGCCGGTCGAACCTTGGCGGACTGTCTACCCATGCGCGCCACATCGCTGCCAGAACTGTCACGCCCCACCTGGAGGCTGAACGCGTAAGTCGCGCCCGCTTTCCATCGCACCGAAAGGAGATCCCTCATGTCCCGCACCACCCCCGCCCCGTTCCTGTCGCTGGCCCTGCGCTGCCTGGGCCTGCTCGCCCTTGCCGCCCCGGGCCTGGCCAGCGCCCAGACCGATGCCTTCCGGGGCCGCTACAACGCCGGCGTCACCACCTATGCGATCAGCGGCCAGGAACCCCGCGCGACGGGCAAGTACCCGGTCTACGTGCATATCGGCGGGACCGGCGAGAACTACCAGAGCAACTGGGCGATGGCCGCGGTGAATGCCGCCGCGGCCAAGGGCTTCGTGGCGGCCTCGGTGGAGTACGACAACGCCAGCTTCGGCAGCTGCGGCGTCATCGGCAACCGCGCCAAGGCCATCTTCGACGCGCAGAACATCAACAGCGCCATCGCCCAGCTCTGCGCCCGCGACAAGGCCGATTGCTCCAAGGGCGTGGTGACCGGCGGGCTCAGCCAGGGCTCGATCATCTCGGTGCTGGCGCACGACTACGATCCCCGGGTCGCCGCCTCGTTCGGCCAGGGCACCGGCACGACCTACACCGCCTACTACAACCTGGCCTCCTGCATCGCCGACGGCAACCACAGCCTGCCGTCCGATCGCCTGCGCATCATCAACGGCGAGCGCGACATGTTCGTCGGCGGCACCGAGAACGTCGCCCGCACCCAGGCGCAACTGGTCACCGGCCTGCGCTGCGACGGGCAACAGTCGTGCTTCCGCAGCAACGGCAGCGGCTGGTACGTCGTCAAGGACCGGGAGGTGCAGGACCTCTACGCCGACCACTGCTTCATGGGCTTCGGCGGCTATCCAGGCACCCAGTGCACGGGCGTGCTGGTCGACGGCAACTACCGCAGCGGCACCGCCGCCTGGGCGCTCAACCCCACGCTGGACTGGTTGAAGACCTTCGTGACGCCGTAAGCGGCGGCATCGCCTGTGCCGGCACCAAGGCGATCGGGCGGACACCGCGACGCGGCGCCGGACGCTCGATGTCTGGCGACCGGCTCAGGCGGCGAAGCGGCCGTCGCGCAGGAACGCGGCGGTCTGCCGCGCGGCCTGCGCCGAGAACAGCAGGCCGCTGTGGCTGGCTCGGACCTGGCAGTGATCGCCCAGGCCGGGCACGCGGGTCTCGGCCAGGGCCACGCTGCCGTCGGACTCCGGCCCCAGCGCGACAAAGCGTGCGCCCAGCCCGCGCGCCACGGTGCCGGCGACCATGCCGACCTCGGCCGGCCCCTCCCAGCGCGCCACACCCTGCTGCAACAGCGCCGCGCTGCGGCCCAG
>NZ_AQOI01000027.1:0-30984 GCF_000364665.1 Xanthomonas sp. SHU 199 | reverse complement strand
GGCGGCGTCCCTGGCGGCGTCCCTGGCGGCGTCCCTCAACGACTCGTCACCGGTCATCAGGTACTGATGAACAACCTCGGGCGCATCCCACAGCTCGATAACTTGCAGCGCAGACCAGCGTGCGAACTCGCGCAGCAGTGATTCGGCGTCGATGCGCTTGATGATGCGGCGGCGCGCAGAGACTCCCTTGTCGTCGCCGATCTTGGTTTCGCCGTCGTACTCAACCAGGCATAACGTATTGCCGGGGGCGTACTGCAGTGCGTCAAACGGATCGGCCGACCAGTGCAGGCCAGAGGCGCACAGCTTGACGGCGCCGTCGTGCTCCAGCCACTCGCCATCGGCCGGAACCGGACGGCCGTCGCGCAGCGTGGCGCCGACGAAGTGGTATGCGATCTTGGGTTCGGCCTTCGCGGCCTTGGACTTCTTGGCGGCCATTACACGGCCTCCACTGCGACTTCGTAGTGGTGGATCGCTACCTCATGCATCTGCCGCTCGGGCAGATGGCCCCAGCGAGCTTCCATCACGCGGTAGGCCGCTTGCTCGCGGGTCAGCTCCAGGCCAAACACGTCGCGGCCCTCGGCCACGATGCCCTCATTGCGCGCAATCGCTGCGAATCGGATCTGCGCTAGGTCGTTGCTGCTGTGCATCTCGTTCTCCCTGCCCGTGGGCGATGGGAGGACTATATGCGCCTTACGAATATTCGTCAAGTGCATATTGGAAAATATTTTTGTCCCCCGACAGACGGTCACTCATGGCGCTATTTGTCTGCGCGTGCCGGGCTTGCCGTTGCTAGCATCTAGTAGCCAATGACGGCTTATGAAGGGGATGGGAGATGAAGACGATTGTCTTAGGCCTGGCGCTTGCGCTCACTGCAGGATCGGCGCTGGCACAGACACACGTGAAGGGCTACTACAGATCAAACGGCACGTATGTGCAGCCGCACTATCGCAGCGCGCCCAACAACACCAAGCTGGACAACTATTCGACTCAGGGCAACGTGAACCCTTACACAGGCCGGCAGGGTACTGTGAACCCGTATCCAAACTCTGGCGGCTACTACCAGCCTCAGCAGCCTGTGTACGCTCCTAGCCAGCCAGCGGCTCAGCAGCAAGACCCGTACGGCTTCGATGAGCAATAGAAGCCATATGAAGATCCTGGCAGCGGCATGCTTGGTCGCGGCGGGGCTAGCCGGCTGCTCGAACTTTTGCGATCCCAATAGCCGCGACACTTACGGCGACACAGGCCTACCCAAGAACTGTCGGGCAATCGTTCAGGCCAACATAGATGGATATCGATCCGGGCAGTTCACGGCTCAAGAGGCAATGAGTTCACTTGAGCGCAACTGCGGCGCTCATGGCTACAGTTGGGGCAGATAATTAGATGCGGCAAGCCATGGAGCTTGCCGCATCTAGTTGACTGGCCGCTCTGCTACGGTCACCACTACCCCGCAGATGCGCATTGGCTGGTCAACGGTGAGCGTCGGATATCGCGGGTTTAGCGGCACTAGATAGGTCGCTCCAGCGTCACGGACAAGCCTCTTGAACGTCGCCTGCTGATCTTCATCTACTTGGGCGATCACCAGGTCTCCAGACTCCGCAGTCCTGCGCGGGTCCACGATGATGGTTGTCCCCTCTGGGAAGGTAGGCCAGCCAGCCGGGTTCGTCATCGAGTCGCCCTTGACCTGCAGGGCATAGCTACGAGGACTTACCTTTGTATTGGTAGGCACAGCGCCCTGCGCAACGTCTGGGTCGAAGGGATTTTCCACCTGGTCCCACATACCAGCGCGGACCCAGCCTATCAGCGGCACCACAGATGGGGCTTCAGCGGGGACATGGCGCTGCTGAAGTCGCCCTTCTTCCCCATTCAGGATCTGCTCTACGAGCGCTGCGATTTCAGCCGTAGACACGCCCAGCGCGTCAGCAAGGGGCGCTATGTGCATGTCCGGCGACTTGTGGCGCCCGTTCTCGATCTTTGAGATGTCGGCCTGCTTCAATCCAGGCACATCCTCCAGGCGCTCGGCAAGCTGCTCTTGGTTCAGTTCGGCAGCCTTGCGTAGCTGGCGGATGGCTTGCCCGAAGGCTTCTCTTCTATCCATGCCGCAATTATTCCCGCTAGGAATGATCTAAGTAAGATCGCCTGAAGAATATGCTTGACAGTCATTATTCTTCAGAGCAATATCGTGGCCATGGACACTACCCACCACCTCCGCGCCGCGCGCGCACGTGCTGGCCTCACCCAGGCAGAGCTTGCCGCCCGGTGTGGCTGTTCGCAGGCTGACATTTCCAAGTATGAGAGCGGGACCATCCCGCGCCGCTTGGATGTCGTAACCAAGCTTGCCCAGTCGCTGAACATCCCGCGCGACGTGGTGATCTTCGGGCCTTCCCAGCCAGCCCCCGCCCCCAAGCGCAAGAGGGCGTGACATGCGCCTCTTTGACCGCCTGAAGTCCTGGCTACGCCCCGACCCTGCCGATGCGCTGAAGGGTGCGGAGAACGACGTGCTACCCACGCCGCAGCACCCAAACAACCAGCCTCTCGCCGACCCATCTAGCAGCGAAGACGCGGCTCCTGTGCCTGACGATCTGCACGACGTTTGAACCCATTTTTTCAACTACCGCCACTGATAACCCCCATGTACGCCGATCCCACACACATCCGCGACAACGTCATCAAAGCTCGCTTTAGCGATCCCGAGGACGAACTCATCAGAGCGTTGGCTCGCTTCAACGGCAGACAGCCCGCCGTTTTCGTCCGCGAGGCTGCGCTGGCGCACATCGCGATGATGGAAAAGCTTAGGGCCGAAGCGGATGTTGGCTGAAGGTGCTTTGAAGGCCCTATGGAGTACCTGTGGACCATGAAATCAGCTTGACCAACGAGCAGATACGAAGGATTGAGCGGTACGCCAAATCTCTGGGACTGACGCCAGATGAGGCGTTTGTACATGCAGCCCGCGCACACCTTGAACGCTGCTACTTGCTAACCAAGCGCAACGCTTCTGTTGTGCCGATCCAGGGCCTCATTCGGGGTCGCAGAGGGACTGAAAAGTGACTACCCCAAAGCACAAGAAGCCGCACCCCTGGCGCGCCCACATGCCCGGCCAATTCAAGCGCGACGAACACCTGCGCTCCGAGCAGATCGTGCCGAAGCGTGGCCGGCCGGTGTCGAGGTAACTATGAACCATCTACCCGCACGCACCACCGACCCTGCCACGAGCTGGGACGCCGCCGAGCACGTCGTGACAAGCGGCAAGGCTGCCATGCAGCAGTCAACTGCGCTGGAGGCTGTTAAGGCCAATCCGGGCCACACCAGCGCTGAGCTTGCCCGCTACTGCACGCTGGACCGCTACCAACTGGCTCGCAGGTTGCCAGAGCTGGAAGACGCCGGCCGCGTGATCCGTGGTCCTTCCCGCAAGTGCCTGGCTACCGGGCATAGCGCCACCACCTGGTGGCCGGTGAACTGACGTGAACTACTACGAGCATCACATCGGCGACTACGCAGCAGCGACGGGGCACTTGTCGCTGGTGGAAGACGCCATATACAGCCGGCTTTTGCGCCGGTACTACCTACAGGAGCAGGCACTGCCGGTTGACGTCGCCCAGGTGGCACGTCTGTGCGGCGCGCGTGCTCCGGAGGAAGTGGCGGCTGTAGAGGTGGTGCTTCAGGAGTTCTTCGCGCTGGGGTCAGATGGCTGGCATAACAAGCGCGCCGATGAAGAAATCGAGCGCTACCAAAGCAAGCAGGCTAAGGCGCGCGCTAGTGCCGAGGCCCGCTGGAGCAAGGACGCAAAGCCATCGGATAGCGAACGCAATGCGGTCGCATTGCAAGCGCATTGCAATGGCAATGCTCTCCAGACACCAGACACCAGTATCTCTACCTCACTACGTTCGGTAGAGAGCGCACGCAAGCGCGCGCCGTCCGCCCCTGCATGCCCTGATGACGTTGACCCGCAGACCTGGACCGATTGGCTTGCACTGCGGAAGGCCAAGAAGGCCCCGGTGACGGAGACCGTCCTGCGCTCTGCCCAAGGCGAGGCGCGCAAGGCCGGAATGCCGCTGGAGCAGTTCCTGCGGATTTGGTGCGCCCGAGGCTCCCAAGGGCTGCAGGCCGACTGGCTCAAGCCGCACGAACGCGCAGGGCCTCAATCGGCCCAGCCCCCGCAGCAGAGCAAAACCCTTTCCGCCATCCAACGACTGCAGGCCCTGAAGCATGGAAACCTGGATTCACAACGAGATTCTGGACGGCCTGAGCCGGTTGCTCTGCTTGGGTCTGGACCGAACCCCCGCTAGCGACTTGATCGAGGGTACGGCTGCCATGTGGGTCGCTGCGCTGACGAAGAATCGGGTGTGGGAGCAGAAGCAAGACGCCCCGCGCTTCCGCGAAGCGTTCGTGACCCTGGCGCAGACCCGTCGGACCTGGCCGGCTCCTGCTGACTTCCTGGAAGCCCTGCCGCCGCGTCAGCAACTGGCGATCACCAAGCAGCCGATCAAAGCCAGCCCCGAGCGCGCTGCGCGCGTCTACGAGGAACTGGGAAACCTGCTGAGGATGACCCGATGACCAAGCCAAAGACCATAGCGCTCGCCCGCCAAGTTGCGCATAACGGCAAGGCCTGCGGCGGCCGGCCAATCCGTGTCCCGCTCGGCAAGGTAAGCGTTCGCCAAATCCTGCGCCGGCACCTGCGCGAAGAAGGACACCGGATCATCGACCTGTGCGTCCCTTGGAAGTGCCGGCCGCAGTCGGTCTACAACGCATTCTTCGACAAACGCCCGTTTTCGCCGTCGCACATCGACGCAGCGATCCAGTTCTTGGGCTTGGACGAGTTTGACGCCAACGAGCTGCGGCTGCTCGGCGCGCGCGAGGCAGGCTGGCACATAGACAAGACCTTTCTACTCGGCGAGCAGGACAGCGGCTGCCGGCCGGGGAGGGTGGGGTGATGGCACGTAGGGAATACACGCTTGGCTTCCGGTGCGTCCATCCTGGCTGCACTGAGCAAATCATCTACCGGTACAGCACGCTGAGAGACAGGAAAGATAGCTTCGAGCTTAGGGCATATCACCCCGATAAATGGCGGTGCGTCAGGCACAGTCGACCAGGGGGCGTGCTCGCTGCTGAAAACCCATCCACTGAGGCGGTTCTGACTGTCGAAAAAAATGAGTACGGGCACTACTTCGGCACCAGCGGCATGGTAATAGGCCCTGGCTTTAAAGCCTTTGCTGCCGACTTCCCGCCTGGCACTCGCCTGATCGTAACGGCGCGAATTGAATTTCCTGATGGAGACGCCGCATGAAGCCCAAGCCCGAGCGCCCGGATTGGAAGGCGACAAACCCGAACTAAAGACCCAGCCGACGCAGCGGCACGCGGATGGTTCGATCAGCCTGGACGGCGGAGTAGTCGCCGACCAGGTCAACACACTGCGCGAGTGGTACGCGCTCAACAACATCAAGAGCTACAGCAGGGGAGAGTGAGGATGGATGAGATCGAGAAGAAGGCCCGCGAATTGCTGGCAGCCGAGTATGAGACGGCGGGGATGGATGAGACAGCCGCTCTAATCCGAAAAGGCGCTATGAACAAGTATCGCCGTGGGATAGATGATTATGTCCTGCGCGGGATTATGGTTGCGCTGAAGGAGGCTGAGGTACTCCGCGCCGATAAGAAAGAGTTCGCAGCAGAGGCAGTCCGCTGGGCCGAGGAAGCCGGCCGGCTCAAGGCTGACTTGCGGGATGCAAGGAAACAGCAGGAGGAGATGCTGGTTGAGCTGGCCGCGGACGTGGCCGTCATCAACGTTTTGCGCGGCCGAGCTGAGAGGGCCGAGGCCCTGCTGCACGATGCGCAGAGGGATGCGGGGCGGTGGCGTTTTCTGAAAAATGAGTGCACAGAACAATATGGTGACGGGTACTCCGAACCGAGAGAAGCGCATCTGTGTTTGGAGTGGGGGCAAGGTTCGTGGATTATGGATGGAAGCAACGGCGGGCGAGGTCGCCCGGACACATTCCCTGGTTGGGACGCAATAGTTGACGAGATGATTGCGCGAGCACAGGCCGAGTTGGCCGCCCTTGATGCCGACGACGCCGCCATGGCCGCAGAGCGGGAGGGTCATTCCTGCCCGAATTGTCTGGGCGTGCATCCGGAGTCTTGCGTTTTCGTAGAGCGGGAGGGGCAGGGATGAGCGAGATCATCATCAACTCCGAGCCTGCGCTCCAGGCGGCCATCGGCGAGCTTCGCGACCTGTGGGGGCGGAACAAGTACGTCCGCATGGTGCTGCGGTCTCGCAAGCGCAGCCTAGACCAGAACGCCCTGGCTGCCGTGTGGTACGAGCAGATGGCCCGCGAAGACCGGCAGCACGATGCGTTGGGCCACAAGTGCTACTGCAAGCTGCACCACGGCGTGCCGATCCTACGTGCCGAGGACGCCGAGTACCGGACGTTCTACGACGGCGCGATCAAGGGTCTGAGCTACGAGCAGAAGCTGGTCGCGATGAAGTTCCTGCCGGTCACCTCGCTGATGACTGCCGAACAGTTGAGCAAGTATCTGGAGGCGGTTCAGTCCGACTACGCCAGCCGTGGCGTGCATGTGCAGTTCCCAGTAGGGAGGAAGGCGGCGTGACTTCGAAGCAGGTCAAATTCACTTGGGACAGGGTGGATCGTCGTGGTGAAGACGATTGCTGGCCATGGATCGGAAGGCTAAATAGCTGGGGCTACGGCGCCTGTCAGCTAAACGGACGAACTGTCAACGCTAGCCGAGCAGCCTACCTATCCGCTCATGGAGAAATCGCAGAAGGCTTGGTTGTATGCCATCGCTGTGACAATCCAGCTTGCTGCAACCCAGCCCATCTGTTTGCCGCTACCCAGGCAGAGAACATCATTGATTGCAAGCGCAAAGGGCGGTGGCGTAACAGGAGCGGCCCTACGCACCCGCGGCCCGGCGCAAAGCTCACCCCGGATCTAGTCAGAATAGCCCGCCAGTTGTACGTCAGCGGCGTTAGCCAGTCGGAGATTGGTCGGCTATGGGGTGTCCACTCATCAACTATCAGCCGGGCGGTGCGCGGTGAGAGATGGGGCCAATTCACATGAACTACCGAGACCGCAAGCTGCTTGACCTAGCCTACCAGCTCGATTGCCAGGTGCAATTGCACGGCATCTGCGAGGGCGGGACTGGCGAGCCGGCACACAGCAACCAATCAAGGCACGGTAAGGGCGGAGCGCTCAAGGCTCACGATTGCTTCTTCGCCAGCTCCTGCCGGGCCTGTCACCGAGAACTTGACCAGGGGCGAACGATGAATCGAGAAGAGAAGTTCGAGGCGTGGCAGCGCGCCCACGAGCGCACGATGCTGGCCCTGTGGCAGCTAGGGCTGATCCGGGTGGCCGCATGAGCCGCGCATCCGAATGCAGAGAGTGGCTAAGGCAAAATCCGGGGTGGCATTTTTCTTCGGATGTCTGCGACGGGCTTGCGGCGAAAGATCCAGACGCTAGGCAGAAGATCGCGGCAGCCCTTTCCTCCTGCGCCACGCGCAAGAAGATCGAGCGCAAAGGGCTGCGGCACAACTTCAGGTATCGTGGGCTGGCATGAGCAGGATTCTGGCTATCGACCCCGGCACCACTGAAAGCGGCTGGTGTGAGCTATGGGATGGGGATGTCATCGACTCGGGAATCTGGCCCAACGATGAACTTGTCACAGGACTACAGAAAGGACGGTTCGAGCACTGCCATTCCTTGGCTATCGAGATGATCGCCAGTTACGGCATGGCCGTCGGAAAAGAGGTGTTCGAGACCTGCTTGTGGATTGGGCGGTTCGTCCAGTCATGGCGCTCGCCAGAGGATGTCCGCCTCGTCTATCGCCGTGACGTGAAGCTGCACCTCTGCGGAAGTACCAAGGCCAAGGACGCCAACATCCGCCAGGCGCTGCTAGACCTGATCGGCCCACAAGGGACGAAGAAGGCGCCCGGCCCCACCTACGGCGTCAAGTCGCACGCCTGGGCTGCGCTCGGGGTCGCCGCAACCGTGGCGGGTATATCACCCGAGCCGCGCAAGGGCGGCCAGGTCGTCATCAAGATCACAGGGGAATCCAATGCCGCTGATTAACCAAGAATTGCAAGGGTGGGAGACGAACCGCCTCACAAGCGGACCGTATCACGTCGAGATCGTCGGTCCTTACAAGCTACCCCAGGTATGCGGCCCCGGCGGCGTAGCAGGGCTTAGCGGGCCAGGCGGGGCAGTCTTCCAGATGACGGTAGAGCAGGCTGACGAACTGTGCCGCGCGGCGAACGCCGGGGAGCTGGGAAAATGAGCGGGCAAGTTGACACTTTCGGGCTGTATGTCCGCGCAGAGCTTGAGCACTGGGGGCGTGAGTTTGCGCTGCACAGGGACTACGAATACCTCGGGCATGTCTCGAAAAACATGCTGCAGATCCTCATCGAGCATCGCGGCGAGATGCCGCCCCCTAACGTCGGCTACAAGCCGCTGGAAATCGACCTGCGCGCCCAGCGGATCGAGGACATTGTGGCCGATATCGCCCGATCAAATCTGCCGATGGCGTGCGTCCTGCGGGCCTACTACTGCGGCATGGGGCGGCGCAAGGTTGAGCGGTACGAGACTGCTCAGATGCTGTTGGCCAACTCCGGAGAGCGCTGCATGCACGTCAAGGCGTATCTAGAGCTGGCCAAGCGCGGCGAGGATCGGGTCTACGGCGTGCTGGCAGGGATGGCGCGGGCCGCTTAGTTGCCCGCGTCCAGATCCCGCAGCAACGCGATGCCCTCCTGCTGTCTCTGGCGAAGTAGAGCGGCGATATCAGCCCATATGCCAGCCGACATGTTGCGTTCGCCGAGCATCCATGCGCGGACGCGGCGGTCGTTGACTCCAAGCGCCCTGGCAAGGTCAGATTGCCAGCGCTCGCCGTAGAGCAGTTGACCAGCGCGTGCAAGCTGATCTGGACCCCATTGCATGGCATGGCCGATCGCTGCGGCGTAGTGATACCAACCAACCCAAAAAGGCCCCTGATCAGCTACGGGCACAGGGCCATCAGTGAGGTCGGCAGGTAGCTTGTCGATCACGCGCCTGTAATTTTCATCCTCATGTCGTCCCAGCAGTGGGTTGGCTTTGTGGAGCATCGCCAGCCCAGAAAGTGGCCGGGAAAGCAGGGTATCCATCATCCGCTGCGGGATTGCTCCATCGGGGTAGGCGACGCGAGCAAGCTGGCCCAGCGTGTACATGACTTCGGTGATGTTGGTCATGGCTCAGCACTCCAACATCTTGCGATAGTTGGCAATGGACTTCTCGATCAATTCGCGCGCGAAGGCATCAGTGACGCCCTCCAACCTGGCGGATTCTTCGGCGATCTTGGCCGCCGGATCAATCGGCATGCCGCGGCTGTCGCGGTACACCTTGCCGCTACTAGCGGCGGGAGCAGCAACAGCCGCGGCGGCAGCGACGGTGATGTACTTCGGGTGCGGGTTGTAGCTGTCCGTGTAGCCCTCATTGAAGAGGTTGTTGAACTTGACCCACTCCGGATTGATCTTTTGCATGGTCGGCTCCTCAGCCTTATTGGGCGGCCCCATTGGCCTTCCCATGGGTGGATAATGATCCTAAATCTAGGATCAGTCAATAGGCAGAGTGGAGGGATTTGTAGACAACAACCCTATTGACAGGTGCCACCCAGAAAGTTAGATTTCAGGCACGATGTCATAGGAGCCCCTGGCGAAAGCCGGGGGTTTTGCTTTTGCAGGCCAGACTGGCGCCCGCTACCTGCGGAGGTCCGGCCGTTATCCCCTAGCGGCCGGGCCTCAACCTTTTCAATGCCCGCTTCCCTGATCCAGATCAACCCTTGCGCCTAGCTGGCTGCGGGGCGGGCGCCTATTGGAGCCAGTATGTCCGCCATAGCAGTCGCCGCCTCGCTTGTGCGCAAGTGGGAAGGATGCCGGCTGGCTGCGTATCCGGACCCGGCTACGGGTGCTGAGCCGTACACCATCGGCTATGGCTCGACTGGGCCGGGCATCACCAAGGGTACGGTGTGGACCCAAACCCAGGCAGATGAGCGCCTGGAGCAGGATGTCGCCAAGTTTGTGAACGGCGTGAGCGCGCTCCTGAAGCGCAAGCCGACCGACAACCAGTTGGGCGCTATGGCTTCGCTGGCCTACAACATCGGGCTGGGCAATTTCGGCAAATCCACGCTGCTGCGTCTTTTCAATGCAGGTGATATCGCCGGAGCCGCCAAGCAGTTCGCTGTCTGGCGGATGGCAAACGGCAAGGTCATGCAGGGGCTAATCAACCGCCGCGCCGATGAGCGCAAGGTGTTCGAGGCACCCTGATGGAAGTCAACTGGCAAATCATCATCAACGTGGCAGTCGGCGTGCTGATGCCGCTTGTGATCTTTGCCCTGGGCTACATCGTGAGTCTGTCCAAGCGGGTGAGCGACCTGCGCGTGCTGATCTCCGACGAGTTTGTGCGCAAGCCTGAGCTGGTCGAGGTCAAGCAGCTCATGCAATCCATCAACGCGACATGCAATGAATTACTCAAGACCGTGGCCGAGATGAAAGGCGAGTTTAAGGCGGCTCAGCGATGACGCAACGGCTGGAAGAAGTCGCAGACAGGCTGAGCACCCAAGTTTCGGCGCTGCGTGAGGCTGTCAACAAGCAGTCTGGATCAAGCAACGGCAACGTTGTGCGGATCGAGGGCATGGGCACCATGTGGCATGGCCTGGCGATCGGCATAGCCATCTCTGGCGTACTTGCCGGCATGGTGTGGATTGGTTGGGTAGCAAGCGATGCGCGTGTATCTGTGAGGCAGGCAGAGGCATACCGGGCTGCTGTGTACGTCGTCGCTCCGAAGTTTTCCGAGAAGATCGACGAAGAATTGGAGCGCAACAAGGAGCGCCAGAAGGAATGAGCATCGAACAGGAAATACAGGCCAAGGGCCTGACCGCGCCGCGCGTGACGCCAGCCGACCTCGAAGTGGAGATCGCCAGCGAGCACTATTTCACGGCAGCTGACGGCGCCTACGGCGCTGAAGGCTTCCAAGACTTCGCGCACGCCCGATACGAAGACCAGCCGCAGCCTCTGCACCTACTGACCTTCTGCGTGCTGGTGCTGCGCAACGGATTCACGGTGACCGGCGAGAGCGCATGCGCCAGCCCGGAGAACTTCGACTCCGGGCTTGGGCGCTTTATCGCGCGGCGGAATGCTGAAGCGAAGGTCTTGCCGCTGCTGGGCTTCCGGCTGCGCGACAAGCTGGCGGGCGAAGCATGAGCAGCCCCACTCCCATCCTCACCCCGCCGAAGAAGCCGCCGGCCAAGGTTTCCCTGCTCCCGCAGGGCCTTGAGTCCCCGCGCGTGATGCTGAAGAAGTATACGACCTACGTGTGGGCCTTCGTGGCCGGCCTGCCTGACCTCTACAGCCAGATCATGGCGCTAGGCGAAATGCCGGCGAAGCTCAAGGCTGTGCTGTGGGGCAGTGCTGCAGTCGGCCTGGCCGCTAGCTGGATCAAACAAAGATTGGAGCGCTGAGCATGGCTAAGTTCCGCAAGAATCCCGTGGTGATCAACGCTATCCAGTACGACGGCACCCCGAAGAGCAATCGCGAAATCATCGACTGGACGCGTGGAAGTGCAACCCCGGCGTACATGGACAGCGAGATTCGCAATTGCTCGGCCGAGCACCCGGAGGGTTTCGACTACCCGGTGCTGCGCATCAACACGCT
Source organism: Xanthomonas sp. SHU 199 (assembly GCF_000364665.1). NCBI lineage: Bacteria > Pseudomonadati > Pseudomonadota > Gammaproteobacteria > Lysobacterales > Lysobacteraceae > Xanthomonas > Xanthomonas sp. SHU 199. The sequence goes on along the minus strand of NZ_AQOI01000027.1, from coordinate 19,304 downwards.
GGAAGGTACGCACAAGGTCAGCGTGGGCGACTGGGTCATCCAGGGCGTGCAGGGCGAGTTTTATTCGTGCAAACCGGAGATCTTCGCGGCTACTTACGAGCCAGCCTGACCATGCTTCCGCTCGCCATGCAGCCATACGCGGCGCTGATCCGCATGGGGCTGTGGGCGGTTGTGGCCGGAGTGATCTTTGTCGGCGGGTGCCGGCACGGCAAGTCCAGCCAAGAGGCGAAGACTGGAGAGGTGCAGGGCCAGTTTGACGCCTACCGCGACAAGATGGTGGCGCTGACGAATCAGGTAGCTATCGCCACCGAGCGTGCGCGCCAGGAATACCACGCCAAGTCCGCCGAGGCAGCGAGGAACTATGAAGATGGTCGCAAGAGCGCTGAACAGCATCAAGACACCCTGGTTGCTGATCTGCGCGCTGGCAATGTCCGGCTGCGCAGCGAGTGGGCCGCGTGCATGTCCGCCCCCGCCAAAGGTCAAGCTGGATCCGCTGTCGGAAGCGATGATGCAGCCACCCCTGTACCGCCAGAGGCTCTGGGCCGAGTTCTTCGGGTCGGAGACGATGCAGACAACCAAGTCCGCTGGCTCCAGTCCCAACTGATGGCGACCCGCAAGCTGGCTGAGTCGTGTGGAGCTGTGCAGTGAGCGCCCTGCCGATTCAACTGCGCGGCTACATGGTCGCCGACGCCCCGCAAGTTCTGTGGGCGCGGGGTGACCAAGGGCCGTTCAACCTGGCTGGGGATTCGATTTCCGCCCATGTGCGCCCACCTGCCAAGAGCGTTGACCTTGTGGTTCTCCCCGCCATTGGTGGGGGCTCAGGCCAGATCACGTTCACCGTCCCAACGACCTTGGGCAACAAGTACGGCCCGGGTCTTTACCAACTGACTATTGTGAGTGCCGCCTATGGGGTGACCCATGACGGCACGCTGGAGATTGTGTGATGCCTGCTGGGCGGCCAACTGACTATCGGCCTGAGTACTGCGAAATGGTGCTTGAGCTTGGAAGGCAGGGCAAATCCGTGGTGCAGATGGCCTGTGCGTTCGATGTGGTGCGCCAGACAATGCTTGATTGGTGCAAGGTACATCCGGAATTTCTTGATGCCTTCACGCGCGCAAAGCAATTGAGCCAAGACTGGTGGGAGACGCAGGCGCAGTGCGGGCTGACGGCAGACAAATTCAACAGCTCGCTGTGGTCCCGTTCGATGGCTGCTCGGTTCCCCGATGACTACCAAGAACGTAAGGGTGTCGAGCTGTCTGCTCCAGGTGGCGGCCCGATCGCTGTAGACGTAGTGACAAAGGTTGTCGTCACTGGCGTGGAGCCGCAGTCCGAATGAGCGAGCTTGGCCTGGAGATTCCGGCCAAGATGCTTCCCTTCTGGACTGAGCGACGCCGTCACAAGGTGGCTCGTGGTGGGCGTGGATCGGCTAAGTCCTGGTCTGTGGCCCGGATGCTGGCTGCTCGGGGCATCCTCCAGCCCACGCGCTGGCTCTGCTGCCGCGAGACGCAGAAGTCGATCAAGGAGTCATCGCACAGGTTGCTGGCTGACCAGATCCAGTCGCTAAACCTGGGCTACTACTACGATGTCCAGCGGGACGCCATCAAGGGGCAGCCGGGCACATCGGCGAGTAGCAGTGAGTTCGCCTTCGCTGGCCTGAAGGAGCATACGGCCGACTCGATCAAGTCCTACGAAGGCTTCGATGGGGCATGGATCGAAGAGGCGCACAGCGTTAGTGAGCGCTCGGCCACGGTGCTGGTTCCTACGATCCGCAAGCCGGGGTCTGAGTTGTGGTGGACGTACAACCCGGACCAGGAAGAGGACTACGTACACCAGTTGGCCGCACTGGATGACCCGGACACGCTGGTCATCGACATCAACTGGCGCGATAACCCCTGGTTCCCCGAGGAACTGAACAAGGAGCGTCTGAAGCTCCAGAAGTTCAACTCGGACCTCTACGCGCACGTATGGGAAGGCGCATGTAGGTCGCTGGCCGGCCTGATGTTCAAGCGCGACTGGTTCAAGTTCTACGACGTGCTTCCGTCCCGCCTCAATCTGTACATGGCGAGCGACTATGCGGTCACGCCAGACGACGGCGATTGGACCGAGCATGGCGTTTGGGGCCTGTCGTCCAGTGGCGACCTGTACGCGGTGGACTGGTGGTACGGCCAGAAAGACCCGGCCGAGTGGATCGATGCATGGATTGAGCTCGCGTCCAAGTACAAGCCGCTTGCCGCGTTTGAGGAAAAGGGCGTGATCCTCCGGGCGGTGGACTCGGCGATCACCAAGCGCATGCGCGAGACGCAGGTGTTCGTCAACCGCGTGCCGCTTGCATCTGCTGGCACCAAGGCAGAGCGTGCATTGGGCTTCGCAGCCCGTGCATCCGCTGGAGCGGTGTACCTGCCGCGCCTGCCTTGGGCCGTCCGCCTGCTGAATCAGCTCTGCGCCTTCAATGGCGAGGACGGGCGGCAGGATGATGCAGTGGATGTCTGCAGCCTGATCGGCCGCGGCCTAGACACGATGGCGAACGCATCCGGGCCTGAGGCTCAGGAGCGCAAGAGCCGCAAGGGGCGCGACTACAGCGCCGACGATGAAGACGAAGACGACGTTCCGGACTGGAAGGTAGCTTGATGGCTGACGACATGAACTTGGCTGGCGAAGACGCCGGCCAAGCTTCCGCGCGCCCGGAAATAGACAAAGAGGCCATGCTGGAGAAGTGCCTGCGTCAGTTCCGCGACTGGGACGACAACGGCCGTGACGAGCGAGAGATGGCCGAGAAGTGCCGCGACTACTACGACGGCGAGCAGCTCACTGCCGAAGAGGAAGAGACGCTCAAGAAGCGCGGCCAGCCGATCGTCATCTCCAATCGCATCAAGCCCAAGATTGATTCGCTGATTGGTTTCGAGAAGAGCAGCCGAACCGATCCGAAGGCGTACCCGCGTACCCCGCGCCATGATGGGGATGCCGACTCAGCGACCGATGCTCTCCGCTTCGTAGCGGAGCAGAACGACTTTGACACTATCCGTTCGGAGGTAGCAGAGAACCTATTTGTTGAGGGCTGTGGCGCCGCAGTCGTTGGCGTGAAGAAGCGTCCGAACGGCATGTTGGATGTATCGCTGACGCCCGTCCCCTGGGATCGGTTCTATCGCGATGTGCACAGCCGTAAGCGCGACTTCAGCGATGCAGCGTTCATGGGCGTCGTGCTGTGGATGGACGAAGAGGACGTTCTGGTCGAGTTCCCCGGCTCCGATCAGGTGATCTTGGGCGCCTACAGCAGCGAGCAGAGCGGTAGCGACACTTACGACGACCGGCCGCGCATCACCTGGGCCGATCAGCGCAATCGTCGCGTGCGCATCATGCAGCATCGCTGGAAGCATAGCGGCGTCTGGTACACCGGCACGATGTGCAAAGGTGGCTGGCTTCGCGACCCGCAGCCGTCCCCGTATCTGGACGAATGGGGCCAGCCCGAGTGCGACATCGTTGCCACTTCTGCCTTCGTGGACCGAGATAACCGTCGCTACGGCACCGTTAAGCAGATGCTCTCGCCGCAGGACGAGATCAACAAGCGCCGGTCCAAGGCACTGCATCGGCTCAGCATGCGGACCATCATCGCCGAGGATGGCTCGGTCGAGAACGTTGCCGTTGCCAGGCGGGAGCTTGCAAAGCCGGACGGCTATATCAAGGTCCGTCCAAGCACCCGGTTTGAGATCGTGGACAACCAGGCCGCACTGGCTGGGGAGTTCCAGCTCCTGCAGGAGTCCAAAGCTGAGATCGACGCGAGTGGTGTGAATCCTGCCCTTGAGGGAGACGTAAAGGCGCCATCTGGCCGCGCAGTGCAAGCTTTGCAGCAGGCCGGTTTGCAGGAGATGGCCGTCCCGTTTGATGCGCTCAAGATGTGGTCGTGGCGCATCTACCGCGCGGCCTGGAATCGCATACGCCAGTACTGGACGGAGGAAAAGTGGATCCGCGTCACCGATGACGAGGATTCGCTGCGGTGGGTTGGGCTGAATAAGCCGGTGACCGTGGCTGAAGAACTGCAGCGCTACCAGAGCGAGGGGCAGACGCCGCCGGCCTACCTCATGGCGATGGCGCAGGCCAACCCCAACGCTGTCGTGCGGCATGAGAACAGCGTCGCTGACATCGACGTGGACATCCTTGTCGAGGACGGCCCGGACACCGTGACGATCCAGGGCGAGCAATTCCAGCAGTTGGTCGAGCTGAAGAAGGCAGACCCGACGTCGATCCCGACTGAGATGATCATCCAGGCGTCGAGCCTGCGGAACAAGGATCAGATCATCGAGAAGCTGCAGCAGCAGGTTCCCCCGCAGATCCAGCAGCAGCTTCAGCAGATGCAAGAGCAACTGCAAGAGATGCAGAAGCAGTTGCAGGACAAGGATCAGCAGCTTGCCAACCAATCCTTGGATGCGGCGAAGCTCGAAACAGAGCAATTCAAGGCTCAGACCGATCGGTTTGAGGCTGAGACAGACCGTGCGCGCGCAACCGTCGAGACGGCGGCGCCTCCGGTCATGCAGTAACGCGACGACGGCGGTTCGGTCGATGCGCGACGACGGCGAACGGTCGATGTGGAGCAACCCATGGCAGATGTGACTGATTTCCTCGATGACATCACGGGGGCAAGCGCCCCTGTGCAAGAAGCTGCAGTTGAGACTCAAGAGGTTGAGCAGGCTACCGAGAAATCGGAGCAGGCCGCCACTGAGCAGGCCGCAGATACGGGCGTAGTTGAGACCGAGGTGCCGCCGGCCCCGGATAAGTCGAAGGAAGAGCAGGGCACGCTCGCAGGGTTGAAAGCGGAACGCGAGAAGCGGCAGGAGGCTCAGCGACGAGCCGATGAGCTGGAGCGCCAACTGGCTGAGCTGCGCCAGCAGCAGGAGCAGGCAAGGCGTCCCGAGTTCTTCGACGACCCGGCTGCCTACGTCCAGACCGAGGTACAAAGCGCAACTCAGCGCATCCAGCAGCAGTTCTACGCTGCCATGGAGGCTGATCTGCGCGAGCAGCATGCGGACTACGACGAAGTCATCCAGGCACTCGTGCAGCGAGCGCAGGACAACCCTGCGCTGGCTCAGAAAGTTTTCCAGTCGCCCAACCCGGCCCGTGAGGCGTACCGGCTTGGCCGCCAGATCCAGCAGATGGAGCAGATGCAGGATCCGGAAGCCTACCGAGCGCAGATCGAGGCCGAACTACGGGCGAAGTGGGAGGCCGAGCTGAAAGAAAAAGCCGCCGCCAAGCAGCAAGCCGCCGAGGCGATTCAGCCTGATCTGACCCAAGCACGCAACGCCAAGGGCGAATTCCAGCCCAAGGCGGGCGACGTCTTCAAACAAATCTTCTGAGAGCACTAACACATGGCAAATACGACCGTCAGCGCGGCTGTCCGCGCAAAGCAGTGGGACGACGAGTTCTTCAAGGAGTACGTCCGCGCCAACCGCTTCAAGCGGTACATGGGCATGGACGAGAACAGCATCATCCAGATCAAGAACAACCTGACCAAGAAGAAGGGTGACACCATCACCATCAACCTGGTCGGCGCGCTGGATGCCGATGCTGGCTACAACACCGGCAGCACCACCCTGGTGGGCAATGAGAAGGCACTGCCGAACGACGGCCACGCGATCAAGATCGGCGTTGTCCGTGATGCAACCGTCGTCAACGTCGAGGAAGAGCAGGCGTCCGCCTTCGATATCCGCGACGCCGGCAAGCAGGCGCTGAAGGATCTAGCGATGCGCTACATGCGCAACGACATCATCCGTGCGCTTGGCTCGGTGCAGGGCACCCCCTATGCCACTGCCACCGCCGCGCAGAAGAACGCATGGAATGCGGCCAACGTGGACCGGGTGCTGTTCGGCAACGCCGTCGCCAACTACAGCGCCACCCACGCCACCGCGCTGAACAACATCACCGCCGGCATGACCCTGACCAAGGATGTTGTTTCGCTGCTGAAGCGGATCGCTCAGGATGCCGAGACCGTGAACGGCGACGGTATCCGCCCGCACATCTACGGCGAGGATGAGGAAACCTTCGTCCTGTTCGCCGGCACCCGTGCGTATCGCGATCTGAAGAAGGACCTCGCAACTGTTCACCAGGAAGCCCGCGAGCGCAGCCTCGCCAACCCGCTGTTCACCGGCACCACGTCGCTTTACTGGGATGGCGTGGTCATCCGTGAGATCCCGGAGCTGCCGGTGATCAACAACACGGCATCGACCCCGATCCCGGTTGCGCCGATCTACCTGTGCGGCGCGCAGGCCCTGGCTGTTGCTTGGGCGCAGACCACCAAGACCACGTTGCGCAAGGAAGACGACTACGGCTTCCAGTACGGCGTCGGCTTCATGGAGCTGCGCGGCATCGAGAAGATCCTGTGGGGCCAAGGTACGACCGGCGCCAAGGACTGGGGCATGGTGACCGGTTGGGTTTCGGCTCCGGCTGACGCCTAATGGCAGACATGGCGGGGGCTTCGGCCCCCGTCTTCTTTGGGGTGAATGATGGCGACGTACAGCCGCGAGAAGTTGGTGCGCGACGTGCTGCTGGAGTTGGGCGTGCTTGACCCCAACGAAGCGCCCGAGGCAGAGGACGCGGCATGCGTTGGTGAGAGGATTCAGACGGTTCTCGAAGAGCTGAACGACGAAGGGCTGATCCCATTTCAGGTGGAAGCACCGATCCCGGCCAAGTACATGGGGCCGATCACCTACATCGTGGCGCGTGAGCTGGTGAGCCAATACGGCGTACTTTCTCGCGCGGATTTGCTGGAGAACCGTGCGCAGGGTGCCTATGGGCGCTTGTGGAAGCTGCGCGAGAAGACCGCCTCGGATGAGCCGGTGAAGGCGACCTACTTCTGATGGATCTGCAGCCGATCGACCTGCTGGGCGGCTACTACAAGGACGCCAGCCTGCCGTGGAGTGCGCAGGACACGGTGAACTGGCTGCCTGAACTTGCAGAAGTGCCTGGTACGCGGACGCAGTTCAAGCTGGCATCACCTCCGGGGCTGAGGCAGTTCACGAAGCTCGGCACCAAGCCTGTGCGTGGATCAATCAACGTCGAGGGTTCCCTGTTCGTTGTCGCTGGCAATGAATTGCGCCAAGTCAAGGCAGATGGCACCAGCACGCTGCGAGGCACGATCCCCGGGGTAGGCCGCGTGTCGATGGCTTACAACCAGGTCACTAACGGCAATCAGTTGCTGATCGCTAACGGCCAGTCCAGTGGCTACGTGTTCAACACGGCGACCAACACCTTCACCGTTATCTCGGATGATGCGTATCCGGGCGCCAAGGCTGTGGCCTACCTGGATAGCTACCTGTTACAGGTCGAACCGTTCGGGAGGTTCTGGTTCTTCTCTGACCTCGCGGATGCGCTGTCGTACAACTCGCTTGATCGCAATGAGTCAGAAGCATCGCCAGACAAGATCGTCACGCTGGCTGTCAGCCAGTTTGAAGTCGTGGTGTTCAACCAGACCACCATCGAGTTCTTTAGCAACGTCGGCTCGGACACTGGAACCTTCCAGAACAAGCGCATCTTGATTGAGCGTGGCTGCTCCAGCGGGCAGTCCGTGGTCAAGCTGGATAACAGCATCTTCTGGCTGGGCGACGATGGCGTGGTCTATCGGCTGGACGGCTACAACGCCATCCCGATCTCCACCGGCGCGATCCAAAGCGCCATCAAGAGCAACAACTTGCCCCAGGCGTTTGCCTTCAAGTGGGAGGACGGAAAGCACAAGGTCTACTACCTGACTTTTCCTGACGGCCAGACCTGGGGCTATGACGTGGTCACAAAGTTGTGGCACCGCCGCGAGTCCTATGGCCTAAGCCGCTGGCGCCTCAACACGCTGACGCGTTGGAACAACCAATGGATCGGTGGCGACTTCCAGGATGGGCGGCTGTGGATCTTGGATTGGGACTACATGCTGGAAGGCGACCAGCCGCTGGTGTCTGAGCGCGTCTCCGGCGTCGTCCACAACAATCAGAATCGCATCAACGTCAACTACCTTGAGTTGCTGATGGGGATGGGGACTGAGATGACTGTAGCCCCTGAGTCGGTCGATTCTAGCCCTGAGCCTGTTTGGCAGCCGATCAGCGAGACAAACGTCACCTACACCTTTACGCCCGATCCGAACGCCAATGGCAGCTTCATGAGCGGCCCGGTGATCGGTGAGACTCGCAATGGCAACATTCCTGGCGGCGGGCAAGGTTGGGTGCTAAGCATCTCGGGTAGCGGAACGCTGGGGATCAGGGTTGAGTCGCTTTACTTCACTGCTGAAGATGGCTCAACCGTCACCATAAAACTGTCTTCATCAAGCGGCACTGAGACGGTAGCCAATACGTCGTCCTCGCCGACCTCTGCGTTTCTCCCTAGCCCAATCGAGCGGACATTGCCGCTTAGCTCCGGCATCCAGGTCTCGCTCAACGGGCTGCAATCAGGCGCCTCTCACGTCTCCGGGTGGGGCATTGAAGTCCTGACCACGGGATACACGCCATGAGTCAGGCCGGGCTTGGCATCACTGGCGTCACGCTGATCCCCTCCACTGGTAGCTTTGCCTACTCGACCGTGCCGCATACGCGCTCAGTGAGCGGCAAGCCGAACGTGGTGGAGAACCTGCACGCCAGCCCCACAAAGACCGACGTTGTGGTAGCGCTGGAGCAGCTTTTCACCTCGCTTCCTGATTGCAACACCGTCAGCCTGGTGATCTCGTGGTTCGGCGATGACCTTCGGGTCGGTAACTGCCAGATCAAGCCTCGGATCGCGCTCGCTCCCAGCGACGTGGCGAGCGTGTCTTGGTCGCCCAGCAACTGGATGGTGGATGGCGTCACCGCCTCTACGGCCACGCTGGTGACCTTCATCAACGACTCGGCCGGCGGCTACAGCGTCTACGGTTCCACCCCGTCCGATGACTCCGTTGTCGAGGTCATCCGCTACATCAAGTCCAAAGGCAAGCGGATCGTTTTCTATCCGTTTGTCCTCATGGATATTCCAAGCAGCAACACGCTACCCAATCCCTACGGTGGAAGCAGCCAGCCAGCCAACCCCTGGCGCGGTCGAGTGACCTGCTTTCCGGCGCCTGGGCAGGCTGGCAGCCCTGATGGAGCCGTAACGGCAGCAACACAGGTCAACACCTTCTTCGAGCGCGAATGGGGATTCAACCGCTTTATCCGGCACTACATCGGGCTGTGCGCGCCGCTGTTCCAGGCCGGGGACGTGTTTATCATCGGGACCGAGATGGTTGGCGTGACGCAGATTCGTTCCAGCGCTACGTCTTATCCTGCCGTCGCTCAATTGCGCACCTTGGCAGCGAACGTCAAAGCAGCCATGCCGCAGGTTTTGGTGTCATACGCCGCGGACTGGACCGAGTACCACACGCGGCAGTATTCGGATGGAACGCTGAACTTCCATCTGGACCCGCTGTGGGCGGACAGCAACATAGACTTCGTCGGCATCGACAACTATTTCCCGATCGCCAACATCCGGCCGAGCGACGATCCGGCGCTGGCCTATGACATCGCCTACCTGCAGTCGAACATCGAAGGCGGCGAACTCTACGATTGGTATTACGTAGACCGGACCAACAACGTCGAGGCCGCCATCACCGATGGCGCTTACAACAAGCCGTGGGTGTACCGGCAGAAGGACATCCGCAACTGGTGGCAGAACGCGCATGTGCCGCGCGCCGCTGGCGTAGAGACCACGCCGACCGCATGGCAGCCGCGCATGAAGCCGCTGTGGTTCACGGAGTACGGCTGCCCGGCCATTGATCGTGGGCCGAATCAGCCGAACGTGTTCTACGACCCGAAGTCTTCCGAGTCGTCACTGCCTTACTTCAGCACAGGCGCTCGCGACGATCGCGCTCAGGCTGCCTATTACGAGGCGACCATCGGCTACTGGCGCGACAACGGCGGCGACATGATTTCGGCGGACAACATGATCGCCTGGACATGGGACGCACGCCCCTACCCGCAGTTCCCTTCGCTTGAAAGCGAGTGGGGCGACTACGGCAACTATCCCAGAGGCCACTGGCTGCAAGGGCGCGACTGGATCGAGCCGAAAGCTATGGATCGCAAAGTGCAGGTCTGCTACAGCAAAGACGGCGGTAACAACTGGTCTAACTGGCGCGAATACTCCATGGGTGAGCAGGGGCAGTACCAGCGCCGCATCCGAATCAACCGTCTCGGATCGGGCCGTAACTGGCTGTTCCGCATCCGCATCGCCTCGCCAGTAAAGCGCGACCTCTACGGCGCAGTGGCCTACATCGAGCCGACAGGCGGCTAAATGATCGAACTAGCAGATTTTCTGCCCGCTCTGAACGAGCCTGGGCAGGCGGTAGCGTGCGCGGAAGGAAAGCAGCCAACGCGCGATGAGTTGCGCTCTCTGGAAGACGCGATACGTACGCTTCCAGCGCAGGAATGCCCAGTGACTCATCACTTTGCTCACGGGATATACGGCCGAGAAATGTTCGCACCGGCTGGGACGATTTTGACCGGGAAGGTGCACCGCTTTTCGACGCTCAACGTGCTTGTGCAGGGCGAGATCACCGTCACCACCCCAGCCGGCATGCAGCGCCTAGTTGCGCCGGCAATTTTCACGTCGCCGCCTGGCTGCAAAAAGGCTGGGTTCGCGCACACCGATGTCATCTGGCTCAACGTCCATCCGACCAAGCTCACGGATGTTGATGCCATCGAGGCCAAGTTCATCGAGCCGGATGCCCCGGCACTCAACGCAGGAGAGACCGCATGTCTTGGGGCGCAGTAGCAGGGGCCGCGGTTACTGCCGTTGGCGGATATATTTCTAGCAAGAACAACAAGAAGGCTAACAGCAGTTCGCAAGGTGCTTATGATCAGGCGTATCTGGCGAATACTCGCAACCTGCAACCCTACATGGACGCAGGTACAGGCGCACTGAACCAGCTAGCTCAGCTCAACGCCGGCAACTACAGCAGTTTCAGAGAGTCACCTGACTACCAGTGGACGCAGCAGCAGGGATTGCAGGCGCTAGACCGCAGTGCCGCCGCTCGTGGCTCTCTCTACTCGGGCGGCCAGACTGCTGACGTGCTCAAGTACTCCCAAGGCCTCGCATCCCAGCAGTACAACAACTACTACAACAAGATTGCTGGAATCGCAGGCCTTGGACAAAGCGCAGCGAGTGCACTGACTGGCGTCAACAACAACTATGCCAACCAGACCGCGGCGACTGCGCAGAACAACGCATCGAACAGCAATGCGCTGATTGGTCTAGTCTCTGGCGTCGGCTCCAATCTCCTGAGCAACTACAACACTCCGCGGCAGAGCAGCTATGGCGGTGGCAACAACCTGAGCTCGCTCTACAACATGCAGGCCAACACGGGCCAAGGTAGCGCCTACAACTTCGGGAACAACCTCTACAACTTCGCGGGGCGCACCTATGGCTAATGCACTAGCTGATTTCCTGGGTGGCTACCAGGCAGGTAACGAGATCACCCAGCAGCAGCGCCAGCAGCGCCAGCAAAACCAGCTAACGCAGCTTGCACCGCAAATTGTCTCTGGCGACCCGCAGGCATATGCCCAAGCGGCGGCGATCAACCCGCAGGTGGCCCAGCAGTATCAGGCTGGCGGCGATGAAATCGCCCGTCGTGCACGCGGCGCCGCTAAGTTCCTGCAGTCTGCCCTGCAGTCCGGCAACCAACAGCAGATCATGGCGGCGCGGCAGACCATCAAGCCCTTCATGGACACCTTGAAGCCGGGCACTTCCTACCCGATGGACTTGGATCCGCAGCAGGAGATGGCAGGCATCCAAGGGTTCCTGGCGCAGACCTCCTATCTCGATCCGGACCTGAAGGCAGGCACGCCGACCGGCTTCCGCGAGTTCCAGATGAAGGCAGCGGCAGCAGGCCTGCAGCCTGGCACGCCCGAGTATCAGAGCGCGGCGAAGATCGCGCTGGGACAGGAAGCACGCCAGTCGTCCGCGGCGATCGGCTACCAGAAGATGACCATCAACGGGCAGGATGTTCTGGTTGCCACTGATCCTCGCGGTATCGGCTCGCAGATCGTTGGCAGTGGCACCAGCTATGGCACATTCGCCAAGCCCGCGGTGGCGGGTCAGGGTGCTTCTGCAGTCAAAATCAACATCGATGGCCTACCGCCAGAGACGCAGCAAGAAGTGGCAAACACAGTCTCTGCAATGCAGGCTGCGAATCTTCCTCAGAGCGCGATTGACTCAGTGCTTCAGTTGGCTGCGGCACGTGGCTCTGAGAACATGGCGAACAACCCGTTCGCTGGGCGTCCGCAGGAGCAGCAGGCCGCTGCCACTGAGGCAGCTAAGCAGGCCGTGCAACTGCAGTACTTGCCCGCCATGGAGAACGTCAAGACAAATGCGGCTATCCAGCAGGCCGGCGGAACCGCGCAGGCTCAAGCTCAGGCTAAGCAGCAGGCCGAAGTGCAGCAGCAGCAGCAGACGCGCGCACGAGACGCCCGCGATACGCTGTCCTTGCTGGATCAGGCCGAGAAGCTACTGCCTGGCGCTACGGGTGGGCGTGCAGGCAGCCTTGGCGACACTGCTGCGGCGATGTTTGGCGTTTCGACTCCAGGCGCGCAGGCAACTGCCCAGTTGCAGACCATCGCGGGTCAGCTCACCTCGAAGATGCCACGTATGCAGGGTCCGCAGTCTGACCGAGACGTGCAGCTTTACCAGCAGATGGCTGGCGACCTTGCGAACCCGAACGTCCCAGTTGTGACGCGCCTAGCCGCGCTGCAGACCATCCGCCAGCTCAACGAGAAGTACGCGAATGGTAGCCAGCAGGGCGCCACTGGCTCACCTGCCAGAGTGCAGAATGCCAACGACTACAACGCACTGCCAAGTGGCGCTAGCTACTACGCCCCGGACGGGACGCTGCGGAGGAAGCAGTAATGGCAAACCCGTGGGATGCGGACCCGATCATCACACCGCCGCAGGGGGCAGCGCCTTCGCCGGCTACTGGTGGAAATCCGTGGGATAGCGATCCTGTCATCAGTGCGGACGGATCGGCACCAACGCCAAATGCCCCAGCGATGCAGTCCGCACAGCCTGATTTCTCTGGTGTAACCGCTACTGTCAGCAGCACCGCTAATGACGTTCCGCGTCCTTACAAGGACAGCGCTTTCAGCAAGGTTCTTGGCTTTTTCGAAGGGCCGGCGCCGATCCAAGGCAACACGCTGCAGGAGCGGCAGGCCGACTATCAGAGCCGAAATCCGGCGCTGAAGGGCCTTGTTGGCGCGGGGCGGGCAGTGGACCGTAATCTGCGCGGCATCGGACAGCTTACTGGCACCAGTACGCAGGCTATGGACGAAGGGGCCAAGGGGCTCAATCAAGTATTGGCAGGCGATGTAGCCACGAATCTTGGCGACATCGCTGCCGAAGGTCTCGCGCTTGCTGTGCCTGGTAGCAAGATTGGCGCGCTCCCCAAGATGGCATCAAGGGTTGCAGCAAGCACTGGTCTCGGCGCGGCTTCCGGCTATGTAGGAGCCGCCGACTCACAGGGGGAGCGGCTTGGTAATGCTGCATGGAGCGGTGTATTCGGCGCTGGTGGCGAGGTGGTTGGGCAGGGCTTGCGGTTACTTGGCTCTAGGGCAACGCCAGAAATCATGGCTCTGTACAACGCAGCGAGGCAACGCGGGATTGAACTGACACCGGCTCAACTAAGCAATAGTCAGTTTTTGAAGCGCGCTGAGAACATGCTGAAGAACATCCCTTTTACCGGGTCTAACCAGGTTTGGGAGAAGCAACTTGCGCAGTTTAATCAGGCCGTATCCAAGACTTTCGGCGAGGATGCACCGAAGATCACGCCACAAGTTTTTGCGGATGCGAAGTCTCGTATTAGCAAGCAGTTTGAAGACCTTTCCGCGAAAAGCACCCTAAACGTTTCTGACAAGCTGCTGGAAGGGCTTGGCGCGATTCAGCGGGAGGCAACCGATTTTGGTGACGATGCAACAATTAGGGCTGTTGGGAGCGCCATAGATAGGCTACTTCGTCAAACTCAAGATGGCGTGCTGCCTGGCGCTGCCTATAAATCGCTAGATAGCCAGTTGGGCAAGATCATGGCAAATGGCGGGGAAAAGGCAGCCTACATTGGACAGGTTCGAGACACTCTGCGCCAGGCCATGGACGAGTCGATCCCCGCTGCTCTCAAGGATGCTTGGACACAGGCTCGTAGCCAGTACCGAAGCCTGAAGACGGTTGAGCCGCTGGTGGCGAAGTCTGCGGATGGAACCATTTCTCCTGCCCAACTGATGGGCAGAGTGACTGCTGACAAGTCAGGTAAGGCCGCGATGGCCGCTGGCCGAGGTGGTGAGCTAGGGACTCTTGCGCGCATCGGGCAAGCCATGAAAGCACCAAGCTCATCTGGCACTGCTGAGAACATGCTGGCGGGCGGCCTTTTCAACCCTGTTAACTGGCCCAGTTACGCCGCAGGCGGAGCGCTTGGCCTTACTGCAGGGCGCGCCCTCAACAGCAACGCCTTGGCATCTCTGATGGCTACCCCGGTTGCCAATTCGGTCTTGTTGAACCAGCTAGCTCGCCTCGCTGCTCCGGGAGCTATCGCCACTACCGCCCCCATCGTGACCGATACGAAGCGGCCCAACAACGGACGCTGAGGTGTAGTGCGTCTTCTTGCGCTGAGCCTTCAATGCCTTCTTGGCATCGGCTTCAGCGTAAGCCTGATCGATCCGCTTCTGATCGTATTCCTCAAGCTTCTTCCAGTATTTCCCGAGCGTTGGGCCGGCAGCTAGGCCCACAAAAACGCCGATTGCATGTACCCAATCCATACCAGCCCCGGCCCCGTCCGGGGCGTGTGTGTTGGGCGGATGCTAGCACTCCGTTGACACCTCCACCAACCAAGGCAACCTGACCGGGTTGCCACAAAGCGAAAGCCCCGGCAGCGACGAACTGACCGGGGCTTTCTTGTATCCACCCGTGCACCACCACGAGGGAACCGTGACCAAGAATACACCGAAATCGCACGTTGGAGTAACCGGGAACATGACCAGAAAAGGCGCTGATCGAGTCGGATTCGTGCTGGCGCTGGCTGCCCTACTTTTCGCCGGATGTGCTGGCGCAGCATTGATCGTGGTGGCGCTGAATTAGAGCGCCGCTGCCCTAGAACACCCTAAGACCCGCTCTGAGCGGGTTTATTTTTGCCTGGAGCAACCATGTCATTTAGGTTCTATAACCCAGCCCCCGTGTTTTTCGACCTGCTGGGGATCGAGCCAGCGGCCGGGGGTAGCCTCACCTTCTACAGCCAGGGGACCACTACCCCAAAAGGCACCTGGTCCGACTCGGATCTGACCATCGCCAACACTAACCCTGTTCAGCTTGATAGCTCCGGCAGGGCGAACGTCAACATTTGGTGCGATGGCGCCTATACGGTGATCCTGAAGGATGCTGACGGCACGTCGATCTGGACCCGTGACTTCGACTCAGGCCAGGGCGGCGGCGCCACTATCCCGGCACTGGATAACGGGAAGTTCCTCACGAACGACGGCAGTAACCTGTTGTGGAGCACCGTCCTGCAGGTGCCAGACCCGACTGGCGCAGGCGGCAAGATCCTCGGCACCGATGGCAGCAACCTGATCTGGCAGGCAGCGCCCACCATCCCGTCTCTGCCGATCGTCAACAGCACAAGCTCGGACAAGATCGGCACGCTGCTGATCCAATACGGTAGTGCGAGTGCTCCGGCATCTGGCGTTCGCCAAACGTCCTCCAGCGTCAACTTCACCACTGCATTCGACTCGGCGCCCTTCATCGTCGAAGTCATCCCGCGCAATGCCAGCCACACGTCCGGCAACCAGATCGGCGTACCTGCGATCACGACGAAAACTGCAACCGGCTTCACCGTGCAGTTTGACAGCGACGACTTTGGGCAGACTAACGCCAACTTCATCAACGCCATCCCCTATGACTGGGTGGCATTTGGCCGCAAGGCGTAACCATGCCGACAGCAGCGCTTCCCAGGGCGCAATCAGCCATTGTAGACGCGACAGGTAGCCCAACCCGCGAGTGGTACAGCTATTTCCTCGCGCTGCGCAATAGCGAGGGGCTGACGCCGGCCCAGCAGAAGCAGCTAGACGACCTGGCTGCACGCGTCACCGCACTGGAAGATGGCGGCGCAGGTGGCGGCTTAATCCAAGGCATCGGCTCGATCGTCACACAAGGCAGCCCACCGGGAATCGTCCAGATCAGCCTAGAGGGCGATACCGACACGCCGGGCAACACGTGGTACTACGGCACTGCGCCTGATGGCTCGCGAGGCTGGTGGGCGCTGTCCGATGGCCTAGCCGTCACCACAGATCTGACCAAGACGGTTGGATCGGATGGGGTTGCGACGTTCGGGCTGGCCGACCTGCAAAACAGCGGCACTGGCACAGCCATCTACAAGACAACGCGCGACTCCAAGGGCCGCACAAGCGGTCAGGTCGCAGCAACAACCAACGACCTGCCAGAGGGATCGTCCAACCTCTATTACACCGACTCTCGGGCAGATGCGCGCGCCAACGCTGCCGTTGCCGCCCACGTCGCACAGGCCGATCCACACCCGCAGTACACAACCGCCGCTGAAGCCGCTGCCGCCGCGCCAGTCCAGAGCGTAAATGCGCGGACTGGTGCGGTCTCGGTTCCTGACTTCGTATCCAAGGCAACTACGCCGACCTCTACGGACTATGGACGCGCTCTAGTCAACGGCGACCGCTGGCGGAACACCAACAATGGCGTGCTCTACACCTACCAAGACGGGGCATGGCTCTACGACAACGCCGCTTCGCTGTCGCGCTATGTCCCCGCGCGCTTGAGCACTGGCGCCGCCTCTCCAATCCCGCTCAACGCTGACGGCACCATTCCGGCTCGCCTGTCTAACGGCACGCTGAGCAATATCCCCACACAGGCCTGACCATGGCAACAGACCGTATCCCGCTGGCTTTTGGAAAGAGCACTGGCGGCGCAGCAATTGAGATTCAAGAATTACCGATCGGCGACCAGATTTCGCCTATCTGGGTTGCCGGTTTGACTGGCAGCAACATGCTCATCAACGGCGACATGCGCATTAACCAGCGTGTTTTCGGAGGCGGCAGCCTTGCGGCTGCTTCGTTCGGCTACGACCGCTGGTTCGCTGATACTGGTGGAGCTAATGTCTCGGTCAACGCGGCTGGCGTAATCACGCACACCAGCGGAACGATTTGCCAAGCCATCGAGGCTCCACGTGGAGCATTTGGCGTATCGGTTACGGTGAGTGTTGGCGATTTGAGCGGAGGCAGCCTCACAGTAAGCGTAGGCGGCGTCAGCGGCACCATCAGCGCGGGTGCTGGGCGTCGATACGTGAACCTGACAACGCCATCTTCAACAGGCACCGGTAATCTGCTGGTAAAGATCACGGGTTCTAACGTGACATACCGTGAGGTTGCGGTTGTGCGCGGCGCGGATTTCCCGGTCTATGAGCAACTCGGGAGGCCCGCCTCGATCCTGAACGCACAGAGATTCTGGCAAAAGAGCTATCAGCAGGGTGTCGCCCCAGGTACTACAAATCAAGATTCAGGCGCGGAAATTATTCTTTTGAATGGCCTCCCGGCGGGTCCAAGCTATTTGTTTGGAGTTAATGTTAAGTTTAGTCCTCCGATGCGGACGACGGCTGCTGTTACGATTTTCAGTAAGACAACTGGCGCTAATGGAAAACTGCGAGATGACAATGCCGGAACTGATGTCAATGCATCGATGGCTGGGGTTTCAGACGCAAAAGTTTTTGTTTTTGGTACGATTGCTAATACCGCAACTTCCGGAATAAACTTGCAATTCCAGTGGGTTGCAGACGCGGAGATTACATCATGAGTGGTTGGAAACTTACGAAGAATCCGGACGTGGTTATCAGGCTCTCTGACAATGCCTGGGTTCCGAAAGGACATCGCTGGTGGGACGAATATGAGGCCTTTCTGGCTGCGGGCGGCGTTCCTGAGCCGGCGGATCCGGGTGGCATCTAATGGCGTTCCCGGCTAATCCAACGAAAGGCCAGGTGTGGACTGAGTTTGGAAAGTCGTGGGTCTTTGATGGTAGTGGCTGGGGGGCTGCGGTAGCGCCCTTGACGGTCTCTGCTGCGCTGCAGTCCCGCACTGTCTCCCAGCTAGTTGATGCTGGAGCCGACACCAACAAGCAGTTCCGCTGCACTGATGCGCCTGGCGGCGAAACGATCGTGTACAGCGATGGAGCCACCTACCGCCGGATCTCCGACAACAGCCCGGTGGTGACCTGATGCCAGATCAAACGCGCATAGGTGAGATCGTCGGCCTGCCACTCAGTGGCTTGACCGATGGGCAGACTGTCACCGTTGGCGAGGGCTACTGCTTCCTGCCGAGTGGCCGACGGCTTATGGCCACGGGCGCTAGTGCGGTGATCCCTGCGTCGCAGCCGATCGGCTGGATCCACGCCTACGCTGCGGAGGTGTCGAACAACACGTTGGGGCTGGAGCTGTCCACAACCGGACCGGACGTGGCCTATCGGGGTACTGCCCGCACAAAGACGGGTGACGTGACGAGGCGCTATCTCGGCTCTGGCCGGATCGAGACAGTGGGCAAGCTCCGAGGCGGCCGACACGTGACGGTCGGATCGCGTGGCAACTACGTCCTGCTGGATCACTCTACCGCGTCATTCCAGACGCCACCCCAGGCGCTCAACCTGAGCATCGTGGCCCTGACTGCTCCGACGCAGCAGACTATCGACCTGACGCCTTACATTCCGCCAACTGCCGTTGTCGTGGAACTCAAGGTGACCAACCTGTCGAACCTGACCGTCTACGTAGGGCGCACGGCACTAGGCGCGCTGTCCCGGACTACTCGAGTCATGGACGTGGCGCCGAACAACAACCTCGTCTTCCGCATGCGCCTTGACGCCGACCAGGCTGTGACGCTGCTTGCCTCGGCCACCGGTCTTCTAGGCAACGTCGTGACCATCGCCGCCGGCAACGTCATCGTTGAGGTAGTGGGCTACCTGTTCGACCGCTGATTATCTCTCTGCAAATCTCTGTTTTCTCTTTGCTATGGCGTGCTTGGCTAGGAAAGCAGAGAGACCGCAGATAGATATGCGAGTTTCTTCTAAGTTGTTGATATATATGTTATCTACAGTGCAGCATGGTATCCATGAAGTGACGCCCGGCGGCGGCAATGGGAGGCGCTGAGGCGCTCCGCAATCGCTCTCGATGTCTGGAAATCTCCTGAAATAACGCGTTAGCATCCTTGCTAATTGCGGAGCATGAATTGCAATGAAAGCATTGCGGCAGTAGGATTGATCATAAGACTTTTAATCTTTTGGTCGATGGTTCGAATCCA
>NZ_AQOI01000026.1:0-7190 GCF_000364665.1 Xanthomonas sp. SHU 199 | reverse complement strand
GGATGGGACGGCCGCCATTGGTCTCTCGAATTCTTGATAACGTGCGGTTGTCCCATGCACCAGCAAAGCGCAGAACCTGCGTGCGATATCCAATTGCGCGAGCCTCTGATCCAGATACAGGAACTGGCCGCCGGGATTGAGTTCGATGAAGACCAGCTCCCCTCCGTCCGCCGGCACCAGGAAATCGGCGCAAAAAAAGTCGATGGCCAGCGTCTGCCGCAGGCGCTCGAGCTTGGCCAGCAGCCCATCGGGAAGCGCCGTTTCAGCGTAGCTGATCGCAGTCTTGTGTCGCACGGCGCGATAGTCGATCTCGCCTTCCAGCGCGTGCGTCATCTTGACCGCCACGTACTCCCCCTGGAGGCAGACGATGCGCACATCGCCGCGGTGGCGCACCACCTCCTGATAGTTGGTCGGGCACGCGCTGACATCGCCATCGGCCAGGGGTTCTTCGATACGGATGCGTGTCGCATACGACACGCTGTAGCCGGAATTTTCGGACCAAGCGCCGACGTTGAAGGGCTTGACGACCACGCCCTCCGGTTCGCGATCGCGAAAGTGGCGAATGTCTTCCGCGCGGTGGCTGATCAGCGTCCGCGGGATGCGCAGGCCACTGGACGCGGCGATGGCGAGCTGCAACGCCTTCTGGTCCGCCATCAACGCCTGCATCGGTGCATTGATCCAGCGCTGCACGCCGACGCCGCTTCCCATCACCGCCAGTGCACCGAGGTCGAACAGCATTCCCTCGGAACGAATGAATCCCACATCCTGCTCGTGCACACCCGCAGGTACCGGCTTTTTGAACAGCAAGCGCCGGCACCACGCAGTGTCGTAGCGCAGCGGCGACCCGTCGCGCACGAAGCGGGCACCATGCGTATCGCACAGCATCGACCCGCCTAGACCGCTCGGCCAGGCACTGCTGTCGAACAGGTCCACCCTGTATCCTGCCGCTCCAATCATGGCGGCGATGGTCGCCGCATGGGTATCGTGCTGCGGTGCCACGATCAATATGTTCTTTGCGTCTTCCTGCATCGTCTGGACCCGTTGTGCATCATCGCCAGATGCATGGCGGCGCTGCAGCACCGCCATGCGCCGCCCGATTAGCTGAAGATGATGATCGTCTCGGTGTCCACGGCTTCGACGATGATGATGATCAGGGTATCCTGACCGCCACCGCAAGAGATCGCACTGACTTCTTCCTGGGTCATTTCACGCGCGAAACGCTGTGCAACGGGACGCGAATTTTCCGTGTTCACGACAGTTTCCATTCCACTCTCCTTGAAAGACAGCATGGTTATTCGCCGGCGACGATGCCGGCGAGCTTCTCGACGCTTCGCGACGCGTCAAGTCTTTCGGCGCCAGGTCGCGCGCCTTGATTCCGCTCCGCCCCCAGCACGACCTTGCGGTCGGCCGAGGCGATGGTGTCCTCGCGATGCGCTATCAGCACGCGCGTCATGCTCAGCGCCTTGATGTGCGCATTGACGATCTCGTCGCGCTGCCGATCCAGATGGCTGGTGGCCTCATCCAGCACCAGGATCTTCGGCTGCCGATACAGCGCGCGCGCCAGAATCACCCTCTGCCGTTGCCCACCCGACAGGATCGACCCCATGTCGCCCACCAGCGATTCGTACCCCATCGGCATGCGCACGATGTCGTCGTGGATGGCCGCCAACTTGGCGGCTGCCACGATGCGCTGCAGGCTGGCGTCAGGGTCGAAGAACGCGATGTTGTCGGCCAGGGAACCGGCGAAAAGCTGGTCGTCCTGCATCACCGCACTGACCATGCCGCGATAGGTTTCCAACCCGAGCCGCCGGATCTCCACGCCACCCACTTCGATCTGCCCTTCGGTTGGCGCAAGCAGACCCAACAGAAGCTTGGCCAAGGTGGACTTCCCGCAGCCGCTCGGTCCAACGATGGCCACCGACTCGCCGGCGCAGACCTTGAGATCGAAGTTGCGCAGTACCCAGGGATCATCGTCGGAATAACGGAAGCTGACGCCCTTGAACTCGATCTCCGGCGCGAGCTCGGGCCCACTGTAGTGTCCCAATGCATGCGGCTCGGGGTCGCTCATGGCGATATCGGCAATGCGCTCGGCATGCAGCCGTAGCATGCGGAACTCGATACACTTGTCGACCAGGCTGCCCGCCCGGCTGGTGAACAGATCCGCATAGCTGAGAAACGCCACCAGCATGCCCGCCGACAGCGCGTCCTGCAGCGCCATGTAGCCGCCGATACTGATCAACAGGACGCGCTGGATTCCGAAGACACCGCTATTCAACGCCGTGAACGCCAGGCCGATGCGCTGCGACTGCATATCCAGATTGGCGGCCTGGACGGTCGCCGCGAAAAGTCGGCTTTGGCGCAGGCCCTGCTTGTTGGCCAGCTTGATCGCCTGGATGCCACGGACCGACTCCATCAACTCGCTCTGCTGGCGCGCCGTATGGAACAATTGATCGCGGGTGATACCGAACTGCACGCGATACATCGCAACGCGCAGCAGCAAATAGCAGGCGAATGCCGCCATTACCACGCCGGCGAGCTTGGCGCTGTAGAAGAACAGCACCACCAGCGCCAACATGCCGGTCATGCCGTTGAGTACCGCTTCGACGAAGCTTCCGGTCAGCGTCGTCTGAATCGACTTCAGCGATCCGAACCGCGACAGCACGTCGCCCATGTGCCGCTTTTCGAAATAGTCCAGCGGCAAGCGCATCAGGTGGCCAAACAGGTTGTTGATCCATTGGCTGTTGAGCGAGGCGCCCAGCCAACTGACCACCCAGCTGCGCGCCAGCATTAGCGCCGTCTGGGCGAGTACCGCGATCAGGAATCCGATCGCCAGGATCTTGAGCAACGGCATGTCCGCGGAGATCAGGACATGGTCGATCAACCATTGCATCTGGAACGGCATCAAGAGCACCAGCATCTCGATCGCCAGCGCCAGTGCGAAGACCTGCACGAGTGCCCGACGCAGCCCGCCGATCCTGCCGGTCAGTGCACGCAAGGACACCGGTTGCGGCGCCGCCGCCTTCTCGAAGCTCGGGCTCGGCACCAGTTCCAGCAACACCCCGGTGAAGTGCTTGCCCACCTCCGCCAAAGGCAGTCGCAGCAAGCCGCGCGCAGGATCGTGGATCACCGCGACACCGCGCGTCACGCGCTCCAGGACCACGAAATGGCTCAGATCCCAATGCAGGATGCAGGGCCCGCCAACGGCGGCCAAGTAGTCGAGTTCAGCGCGCATCGGCCTGACCTCGAAACCGATCGCGCGTGCGATTTGCATCAGGCGTTCGAGGCGTGCGCCCTGCAACGAGATGCTGAAGCGTCGACGCAAGCTGGGCAGGTCGACGTTCTGGCCATGGAATCCCGCGACCATCGCCAGGCAGGCCAGGCCGCATTCCGCTCCTTCCGTCTGCATGATCGGTACGATGCGCGTCGCGAACGGTGCCCTCCAGGACGACCAGGACCGGCTCATGATCCGCGCTCGTTCGAAGGGGTGTCGCGCATGCCGGAGGCCAGCTCGTAGACCGGCTCGAACATCCACTCGATCAGGTGCCTGCGTTCGAGCAGGATGTCCGCATCCAGCGCCATTCCGGGACGCAGAGGCTCCTGGCGTCCATACGCCACGACATTCTGGCTACCCAGTTCGACGATCACCCGATAACGCTGCTCCTTGATGTCCTGACCCAGCAATCGGGTCAGATCGCCCGAACTCATCGCACTGCGCGAAATCTCCGCGACGCGGCCGGCGTGGCGTCCGAACTTCTGATACGGGAATGCCTGATAGCGCAAGACCACCCGATCGCCTGGACTGACGAACCCGACGGCCCGCGACGATACCCACAGCTCGGCGCGTAGACGCGTATCCCGCGGCAACAGCGTCATCAACGGCTGCTGCGCGGCGACAGGTTGTCCCGGATACACCAGCAGATTGCCGACGATCCCGTCCGATGGCGCGCGCAGGATCACCGCGCGGCGGGCCTCGCTCTCCGAGATCGACTGCGCCACGTCCGCCAGTTGCCGATCGATCTCGTTGTTCTTTCCGATCAGCGTTGCCGGAAGCTGTTCCAACTGTGTCTGCAACTGCGATTGTTGCTGCCGCAACTCCAGCGAATGCTTCTGCAGATCCTTGAGCTGCGCCTGATTCTGAATCGCCACATCCTGCTGCTGCAGCAGCTGCACCTTGGTCAGCACCCCGCGATTGCCGGGACTAGACCATTGCTCATACAGGCGAGCGGCACTTTCGGCGCGTTGCCGCTGCAGAACGACCTGTTCTTCGGTACTGGCGATCTGACTCTTCAGCAACGCGATGCGCGTACGCAGGTCACGATCCTGCGCTTGCGAGAGGCTGCGCTGTTCCTCGATGTCGGAACGCAAGCGCTCGCGCTTGAGGCGCAACTGCGCGATCACCGATGCCTGCGTATCGCCGAGCGATGCGCTGTCCTGTTCGCCGGAGATCTCAACCAGCGGTTGTCCTGCACGGACGTTTGCGCCTTCCTTGGCGAACGTACGCACGACACGCCCGGATGCGGAGGGCGTCAGGGTCAGCAGTCCGCGATCGGGAACCAGCGTGCCGTTGACCGCTTCGCGTCGTGTATAGCTGCCGATGCACAGCAGCGCCAGCACGATGACGAGCAGCGCGATGCTCACCCAGAAGTAAGCCCAACCGAAGCGCGGCGCGTCCAGGCGCACAGCGCCGAGCCAGCCCTCGCGGCGCGCTCGAAACACTTCTTCCCTGAAGAATCCGTCCGCCATTGCCATCCCCTGAGCGGCGCTGCATGCGTTCCTAGCGCGTGATGTTTTATCGCGTGCCGGCTAAAAGCCGTCAAGCGCGCAACTGCATATCCATGGACGGTGCGGTAGACAATTCCGGTTGCGACGACGCCGCACGCAGCGCGTCGTGACACGCGGTGGCCCGCGTGCTCGGCGACAGGCACGCGGCCATCGCCGTCGCGTTTGCAGCGCCTAGCCGATCACCCGCTTGAACGGCGGCAGCGCGTCGATGATGCGCTTGCCGTAGCGCTTGGTCAGCAGCCGTGAATCGAGAATGATCACGCGGCCGTGGTCGTCGGCGGTGCGGATCAGGCGGCCGGCGAACTGGGTCAGGGTGCGCAGCGCGTGCGGCACCGCGATCAGGTTGAAGGCGTTGAGGCCGCGGCTCTCGAACCATTCGCCGAGCGTGGCGGTCTGCGGATCGGTGGGCACCGCGAACGGCACCTGGGTGATGACCACCGTGGTGCAGGCCTCGCCCGGCAGGTCCAGGCCTTCGCCGAAGGAATTGAGGCCGAACAGCACCGAGCCTTCGCCGGCGCCGATGCGGCGCATGTGCTCGCCGATCATCTGCGACTTGGAGCCCTCGCCCTGCACCAGCACGCGGTTGCGCTGCGCGAGCGGCAGCAGGTCGGCCACCTTGAGCATCTTCCAGCGCGAGGTGAACAGCACGATCGAGCCCTTGCCCCAGTCCAGTTCGCGCACCAGGTAGCGCGCCACTTCGCGCGGATGGCCCTCGCGGTCGTCCGGCGCCACCGGGAACGCCGGCACGATCAGTTCGGCCTGGTTGGGCAGGTCGAACGGCGAGGACAGCGACACCATCTCCGCATGCGCGGGCAGGCCGTTGTCGATCGCCAGCGCCTGGAAGTCGCCGCCGCCGGTGAGCGTGGCCGAGGTCAGCACGGCCGCGTCCACTTCGCTCCACAGCAGCGAGCGCAGCACCTGCGCGGCCGACACCGGCGAGCAATGGCAGATCAGATCGGCATCGCGCGAGGCGGTGATCCAGCGCGCCATCGGCGGCTGCCCGTCCTGGTCCTCGCGGCGCCAGCCCAGCCACAGCGCGTACTGCTGCTCGACCATCTCCAGGGCCATGCCCAGGTTGCGCTGCAGGCGTTCCTTGGCCGCGTCCTCCTGCTTGGACTTGGCCGCCATCTGGTGTGCGGCCTGTACCCAGTTCAGCAGCGCCCCGGTGTCCTGCGCCTGCGCATCGATCAGCGGCTTCCAGTCCTCGGGCAGGCGGCCGTTGGGCGCGCGCCACATCGGTTCGTCCTGGCCCGGCTCCGGCACCCACACCCGTTCGATCTCGGCGCGGAACGCCTTCAGGCCCTTGGCCACCTGCGCAGCCAGTTCGACCGCCTCGTTGGGCAACTGGTTGCCGATGCGGTCCTTGTCGGCGAGCCGGTAGGCGGCGCCGACCAGCGCCTGCAGGCGGCCGGTGCGCCGCGCCATCTCGTCCAGCGGCAGGTTCGCCGCGCCCTGGTCGATGGCGACGCCGGCGATGTGGTGGCCCTCGTCGAGCACCAGCAGCATGTCCGACGGCGGCGCGATCAGCGGCTGGCCGTTGTCGCTGTCGCCCAGCGACAGCGCCGACAGCAGCAGGGCGTGGTTGGTGACCACGATCTGCGCATCGCGCACCTCGCTGCGCGCCTTCAGCACCGGGCACTGCACCGCGAACGAACAGCGGCGCCCGGCGCAGCCGGCGGCGTTGGTGGTGATGCGCGCGCGCAGCGACGGCGGCACCGGCTCCGGCGCGGCATCCAGGTCGCCGTTCCAGGTCCGGTCGGCGTAGGCCTTGGCCAACGCCCGCGCCTGCTCGGCCTCGGCCGGGCTCAACGGGCGGTCGTACAGTGGCGCCTCGTCCTCGAACATGCTGTCCTGCGCGGCCTCGCCATGCAGCTCGGCGACGTTGCGCGTGCACAGGTAACGGGTGCGGCCCTTGGCCAGCGCCACCGTGGCCTCCAGCCCGGTGGCCTTGAGGAAGGCCGGGATATCGCGCTCGACCAGCTGCGACTGCAGCGCCACCGTGCCGGTGCTGATCACCAGTTTCTTCTTGCTCGCCAAGGCGATCGGCACGCCGGCGGTCAGATAGCCCAGGCTCTTGCCGACGCCGGTGGGCGCCTCGGCCACGCCGACGCCACCGGAGGTGCCGAGCGCGCGCGAGACCACGCCGATCATCTGGCTCTGCGCGCGGCGCACGCGGAAGCCCGGCGTATTGGCCTGCAGCTTGGCGTAGGCATCGCGGATGGCCAGCTTGACCGGTTCGGTGAGCTGACGCGGGGACGGGCCGGACGCGGGCGGCGTCGACGGCGAAGCGGAATCGGTCATCCCGGCATTTTCTCACGTCCCGTCGCAAGGACTGAAACGCGGGAACTGAACGGCGCTGCGCGCCGCGTTATGGCGGCGGCGGCGCGGCCTTGCGCGGCAGCGCCAGC
>NZ_AQOI01000025.1:0-2134 GCF_000364665.1 Xanthomonas sp. SHU 199 | reverse complement strand
CAACTCGCAAGGACGAGTGATGTCAAATTTCCAGGGCATTCGTATGGCACTGCGCCTGATGGCTGCAGCCGCCCTTTTATTGTTGGTCGCTTTTGGCGTTTCGGCGCAGACGGTCCGCTATATCCATACGGATGGACTGGGCTCTGTCGTGCTGGTGACGGACAAGGATCGTAACGTCTTGGAACGCAGGGAATACGAACCTTATGGGGGTTTGGTGAATCAGCCTGTGACGGATGGACCTGGTTATACTGGTCACGTCATGGATGCGGCGACCGGGCTGATATATATGCAGCAGCGGTATTGCGATTCGCCCTTGGGGGTGTTTTTGAGTGTTGATCCGGTGAGTGCCTACGAACAGCCGGTAAATCAGTTCAACCGCTATCGATATGCAAATGGAAACCCCTACACACTCAAAGATGTGGATGGGCGGCAGGCGTATTTGCCTTACGTTGATGCGTACTTGCGGCATTACTATCGAAATGGACTAAACAAAACGCCCCGAAACAAGAAGGAGGCGCAGGCTGCAAGCAATTGGAGGCAGATGTCTGATGCTCAAAGCGCATTTCACCAGCAGGGTGAAGATGGAGCTCAGAATACAAAGTGGGTTGACGATTCTGGGCATAATGAGGCTGTATATGATGGAAATGGGAATCTAGTTACTGACCTCCTCAATGGTGGGACTTATAATTATGCCTCTCCAGATGATTGGGGTGGCCATTTGATGTATGATGTTATTCCTTATTTCTTGTGGGGGAATGGCCCCATTATAGTCTCGGCTAATCCTGTGATGGGTTCAGCACCGATACCAACCGTCACTATTGGATCTCCGCAGCCGATTGGTGAAACGTCAGTGGAGTCTCCGCCACCACCTCCTCCACCTGAGGTTGAAAAAAAAGAAAGATAAGGGATGTGTTTTCGAATGCTGTAGGGGTTGCTAAGAGATGAGAATAAAAAATCAAGCCTTGATACTAAAAGTAATTACTCTAATTGTGGGGGTGGCTTTATTTTTTTTAATTTTATTTGATAGGTATACCTATTATGACTATAATATCGGAGCTTGTGATGATAAGCGCTTAGGGCTGGTGGCCAATTTGGTCGGAAGCTTTGGCTCGGATCATCCTAGAAAAAGATCGTCTCCTTACTACTTGAGAATAGAGGCTGCTAGTGAAAACAAGGGGCGTTTGACCATTGGAAAGGTTGGTATGACTTCAGTGGCTTCAAAGAAGAGAGTTGATCTTGATAAAGGTGAGAGAATTGAAATTAAAGATTCGCGAGGCTCTGTCTTGTCTGTGGTCTATTTAGTTGATTCTCTTTCTATTGAGTATGATGATTATTTTCTTCACGGGGTTATTGAGCGATCGGCGAATAAAGATGAAAGCATTGCTTTTTCATGTCGTTTTAATAGAAATGAATGGACTGAGTGGCGCGTTCCTTTATGGGATGCTTTGATGAGCATTTAATTTTTTAATTGATTGGCTGGGGGTGTCCAAATTTTTACCCCAAGGAAGTTTGGCTAGAAGAAGCGTTATTCCGAAGAACATATCATCGACCTCTTGCGCGAAGCCGAAGCAGGGTAATAATAAGGGGCCTATGCTCTGCGGCATGAATTCAACTGGGCATCCTGTTGTTTGTGGTGCAGTAAGTTCGTCGGCATGAGCTGCTGATGCTAAGCGGCTCAAAGCTCTGGAGCCGAGAACACGCGGGTGAAGAAGTTGCTTGCCCAGCAGCTGTTCGATAACGACCCGATCAATGGGGCGCCGCGAAGAATTTACAAGCACACCGGCGCGTTGTGAACTGGTAAGGCCGCGTCATCAAGTGCCTGGTGATTGTGGGCGATGCAACGCATGAAGCGGTAGCGATCGGGCATGGCGTAGTGCGTGTGCTGGACCTGCTGTCATTACTACTCGCCTTGCCGCAGGCGATCCGCACCGACAATGGCAACGATTCGTGGCAAGTCGATGGTTAGTTATGCGCAAAAATAAGGGATACAGCTTCGGCTGATCCAGTCAGGCAAGCCAAACCAGAGCGCCTAGGCTTTATCGACATTCATTTCAGCCACATTGGGATCGAGGCCAGATACAGGAAAGCCAAGAAATGGGTTGGCTTGCGATCGAAGCGCGTGGCGATACGGCGG
>NZ_AQOI01000024.1:0-392 GCF_000364665.1 Xanthomonas sp. SHU 199 | reverse complement strand
CCCAGAGCCAATGGGAGCGGATCGAAGACTTGCTTCCAGGCAAAGCCAGTGACCCGGGCCGCACAGCAGCCGACAACCGGACTTTCGTCAATGGCGTGCTGTGGGTGTTGCGCTCCGGCGCACGCTGGAGTGATCTGCCGCCGCGTTACGGGGCCTACAAAAGCGTGCACAAACGCTTTACCCGTTGGGCCGCCAAGGGCGTCTGGGAGCGGATTTTCCAGAGCCTGACTCGGGCTCGAGACAACGAGTACCTGATGATCGATAGCAGCATCGTCCGGGCGCATGCACAGGCGGCGACCGGAAAAGGGGGGCTTCGGACTCGGCTCTGGGGCGCTCCCGAGGAGGCCTGAGCACAAAGATCCACTTGGCCGTGGATAGCCAGGGCCGGCCGG
>NZ_AQOI01000023.1:0-29427 GCF_000364665.1 Xanthomonas sp. SHU 199 | reverse complement strand
GCAGGTTGTTCGAGGTGCCCTGAAGTCCCTCCCACAAGGAGCGCACGCCGCTCCTGCGTGGGCAGGTCACTGCAAAGGGGGAGGATGCGCCGGCTCGGGTCCGGCGCAAGCGCAGGCCTCAGCTCGTCGCCTTGCGCACGGCGTCGGGCAGCGGCGCGCTCTTGCCGGTCTGGGTGTCCATCCACACCACCACCACGTGGCCGTCGGAGTACAGCCGGCTTTCGTCCTGCTGGTCGACGATGCGGTGGCCGATGGTCACGCTGCTGGTGCCCAGGCGCTCGACGAACAGTTCGACCAGGATGTCGTTGGGCCACACGATCGGCGCGCGGTAGTTGACGTTGGTCGCCGCCACCACCGGGGCGATGCGATCGCTCATCGAGACGCCTTCCACGCCCAGCATCCAGCGCACGCGCGCCTCTTCCAGGTAGGAGATGTACTTGGCGTTGTTGACGTGGCCCATGCTGTCCATGTCGCGCCAGCGCACGCTGATCGGGATGCGCGCCAGCATCTTGTGTTCGCTGCTCATCAAACGTCCTTCTTCTTCTTGGTGCCGGTGTTGGTGCTGGTGGTGCTCTTGCTGGCCTTGCCGCTCTTGGCGGCCACCGCCTGCTTCTTCGCCGGCTTTTCCGGCTTGACCTTGCGCGGCGGGCGCGCGTCGGGCTTGTTGGCCATCGCCGCCGGCTGCTCCGGGCGCGCGCTGGTGGAGGGCAGCATCCGCGCCAGGAACTGGCCGGTGTACGACTGCGGGCAGGCCGCCACGTCTTCCGGCGTGCCGGTAACCAGGATGGTGCCGCCGCGGTGGCCGCCTTCCGGGCCGAGGTCGACGATCCAGTCCGCGGTCTTGATCACGTCCAGGTTGTGTTCGATCACCACCACGGTGTTGCCTTCGTCGCGCAGCTTGTGCAGCACGCCCAGCAGCGCCTCGATATCGTGAAAGTGCAGGCCGGTGGTCGGCTCGTCGAGGATGTACAGGGTGCGGCCGGTATCGCGCCGCGACAGTTCCTTGGACAGCTTCACGCGCTGCGCCTCGCCGCCGGACAGGGTGGTCGCGCTCTGCCCCAGCTTGATGTAGCTCAGGCCCACGTCGACCAAAGTCTCCAGCTTGCGCGCGATCGACGGCACCGGCTCGAACAGCTTCAGCGCATCCTCGACGGTCATTTCCAGCACGTCGTTGATGTTGAAGCCCTTGTACAGGATCTCCAGCGTCTCGCGGTTGTAGCGCTTGCCGTGGCAGACGTCGCAGGGCACGTACACGTCCGGCAGGAAGTGCATCTCCACCTTGATCAGGCCGTCGCCCTGGCAGGCCTCGCAGCGGCCGCCGCGCACGTTGAAGCTGAAGCGGCCCGGCGAGTAGCCGCGCGAGCGCGCTTCCGGCACCTGCGCGAACAGTTCGCGCAGCGGCGTGAACAGGCCGGTGTAGGTGGCCGGATTGGAGCGCGGGGTGCGCCCGATCGGAGACTGGTCGATGTCCACGACCTTGTCGAACAGGTCCAGGTGCTCGATCTCGCGGTACGGCGCCACGCTGTGCGAGGCGCCGTTGATCTCGTTCGCCGCCAGGGTGAACAGGGTGTCGTTGATCAGCGTCGACTTGCCCGAGCCGGACACGCCGGTGATGCAGGTCAGCAGGCCGGCCGGGATGTCCAGGTCGACGTTCTTGAGGTTGTTGCCGGTGGCCCCGCGCAGGTGCAGGGTCATCTTCGGATTGGCCTTGTGGCGCTTGGCCGGGATCTCGATGCGGCGCTTGCCGGACAGGTATTGCCCGGTCAGCGAACGCGGCGCCTTCAACAGGTCCTGCACGCTGCCGTGGCCGACCACCTCGCCGCCGTGCACGCCGGCGCCGGGGCCGATGTCCAGCACGTAGTCGGCCAGGCGGATCGCGTCCTCGTCGTGCTCGACCACGATCACCGTGTTGCCGAGGTCGCGCAGGCGGGTGAGGGTGCCGAGCAGGCGTTCGTTGTCGCGCTGGTGCAGGCCGATCGACGGCTCGTCGAGCACGTACATCACCCCGACCAGGCCGGCGCCGATCTGGCTGGCCAGGCGGATGCGCTGCGCCTCGCCGCCGGACAGGGTGTCGGCCTTGCGTTCGAGGGTGAGGTAATCCAGGCCGACGTCGACCAGGAAGCCCAGCCGTTCGGCGATCTCCTTGACGATCTTGCTGGCGATCTCGCCGCGCCAGCCGGGCAGGTCGAGCTGGCGGAAGAAGCTCAGCGCATCGTCGATCGGCAGCACCACCAGGTCCGGCAGCGGACGGTCGGCGACGAACACGTTGCGCGCGGCCTTGTTCAGGCGCGC
This sequence comes from Xanthomonas sp. SHU 199, assembly GCF_000364665.1. NCBI lineage: Bacteria > Pseudomonadati > Pseudomonadota > Gammaproteobacteria > Lysobacterales > Lysobacteraceae > Xanthomonas > Xanthomonas sp. SHU 199. The sequence goes on along the minus strand of NZ_AQOI01000023.1, from coordinate 27,135 downwards.
GCCCTTGCAGTCCGGGCACGGCCGTTCGCTGATGTACTTGGCCAGTTCCTCGCGCACCGCCGGCGATTCGGTCTCGCGGTAGCGGCGTTCCAGGTTGGGGATGATGCCTTCGAAGCGATGCTTGCGCTGGGTGCGGCCGCCGGCATCGGTGAAGTAGGTGAAGGTGATGGTCTCGTCGCCGCTGCCGTACAGCACCGCCTGGCGCACGCTCGCCGGCAGCGATTGCCAGGGCGCGTCGACGTCGAACTTGTAGTGCTTGGCCAGCGAGGCGATCAGCTGGAAGTAGTACGCGTTGCGCCGGTCCCAGCCGCGCACCGCGCCGGCCGACAGCGACAGCTCCGGATGCACCACCACCCGCTCGGGATCGAAGAACTCGGCCACGCCCAGGCCGTCGCAGCTCGGGCAGGCGCCCATCGGCGCGTTGAACGAGAACAGGCGCGGTTCCAACTCCGGCAGCGAGTAGTCGCAGACCGGGCAGCTGTACTTGGAGGAGAACAGGTGCGGCGCGGCCGCGGTGTCGTCCAGCGACTGCACCGACACCATGCCGTCGGCCAGCTTCAACGCGGTCTCGAAGCTCTCGGCCAGGCGCTGCTTGATGTCCTCGCGCGGGCGGAAGCGGTCGATCACCGCCTCGATGGTGTGCTTCTGGCGCAGCGCCAGCGCCGGCACCGCGTCGATCTCGTACAGCTCGCCGTCCACGCGCACGCGCACGAAGCCCTGCGCGCGCAGTTGTTCGAACACCTGCGCATGCTCGCCCTTGCGCTCGCGGATCACCGGCGCCAGCAGCATGTAGCGCTGCTCCGGGTCCAGGGTCAGCACCTGGTCGACCATCTGGCTGACCGTCTGCGCCTCCAGCGGGTAGCCGTGGTCGGGGCAGCGCGGCTGGCCGACGCGTGCGTACAGCAGGCGCAGGTAGTCGTAGATCTCGGTGATGGTGCCGACGGTGGAGCGCGGGTTGTGCGAGGTCGACTTCTGCTCGATCGCGATCGCCGGCGACAGGCCTTCGATGTGATCGATGTCGGGCTTCTCCATCACGCTGAGGAACTGCCGCGCGTACGCCGACAGCGACTCCACGTAGCGGCGCTGGCCCTCGGCGTAGATGGTGTCGAACGCCAGCGAGGACTTGCCGGACCCGGACAGGCCGGTAATCACGATCAGCTTGTCGCGCGGCAGGTCGAGGTCGAGGTTCTTGAGGTTGTGCGTCCGCGCGCCGCGGATGCGGATGTAATCCATCGCCATGAAGAGATTCCGGAATGTGCCGGCCGTGGCGGTGCCGCTGGCCAGTGTGGGGGCGGAAAGGGGACGGCAATCGATCAGCGTACCCAGCTTGTCAGGTGGGGGCAATTGCCGCAGATCCCAGCGCCGCCGGGCGCCGGCGGCTGGCTGGTTCAGGCAGTCGCGCCGGCCCGCGGGGCTTGACAGTCCGGGCCTGGGTGGGCTTGACCCTGCTGCGCGCGGCGGCTTACAATCCCGCTCCTGTCTGCCCGAAACGGCACGGCAGGAACGACCACAATAACTACAGAGGAAGTCTGGTCATGTACGCAGTACTGGTCACCGGCGGTAAGCAATACCGCGTCGCGCAGGGCGAAACGCTCCGCGTGGAAAAGCTCGAAGTCGAAGCCGGCAACGAGATCACGTTCGACAACATCCTGATGCTGGGCGACAGCGACGGCATCAAGATCGGCGACGCGCTGAAGGGCGCCGCCGTCACCGCCAAGGTCGTGGCCCACGGCCGCGCCGACAAGGTGCGCATCATCAAGTTCCGCCGCCGCAAGCACCACATGAAGCGTCAGGGTCATCGGCAGCACTACACCGAAATCGAGATCACCGGCATCGCCGGTGGCGACAAGAAGTAAGGAGCAGCAGTCATGGCACACAAAAAAGGCGTAGGTTCCTCGCGCAACGGCCGCGACTCCAACCCGAAGTACCTGGGCGTGAAGATGTTCGGCGGCCAGGCCATCGAAGCCGGCAACATCATCGTGCGTCAGCGCGGCACCCAGTTCCACCCGGGCGCCGGCGTCGGCCTGGGTCGCGACCACACCCTGTTCGCGCTGGTCGACGGCAAGGTCGAGTTCTCGGTGAAGGGCGCCAAGAAGCGCCGCACCGTGAGCGTGGTCACCGAGGCGTAAGTCGCCGGTGTCCAGGGCCTGCGCCGTGGCGCAGGCTTGCTGACGAAAGCCCCGCTTCGGCGGGGTTTTTGTTTTGCGGCTGGGAATGGGGAGTGGGGAATCGGAAATGGGCAAAGGCGCCTCCCGTGAACTCGCCCTGTCCTGGTTGCGTCAGGCAATGCAGTGATGGATTTTGCCGATCTGTGGCTGCGACATAGAATCGTCGCCGCGGCGATGGCTCGCTTTTCCCATTCCCGATTCACCATTCCCCATTCCCGGTTGTTATCCATGAAACTCGTAGACGAAGCGGAAATCCAGGTCACGGCCGGCAATGGCGGCAATGGCTGCATCGGCTTTCGCCGCGAGAAGTTCATCCCGCTGGGTGGGCCCGACGGTGGCGATGGCGGCAACGGCGGCAGCGTGTGGCTGGTCGCCGACGAGAATCTCAATACCCTGGTCGACTTCCGCCACCAGCGCGCGTTCCGTGCGCAGCGCGGCGAGAACGGCATGGGCCGGCAGATGTACGGCAAGGCCGGCGAGGATCTGACCATCACCGTGCCGGTCGGCACTGTGGTGATCAACGTCGAGACCGACGAGGTCATCGGCGACCTGATCGCGCATGGCGACCGCCTGCTGGTCGCGCAGGGCGGCAAGGGCGGCCTGGGCAACATGCATTTCAAGAGTTCGGTGACCCGCGCGCCGCGCAAGGCGACGCCGGGCGAGGAGGGCGAGGAGCGCACGCTCAAGCTGGAACTGAAGCTGCTGGCCGACGTCGGCCTGCTGGGCTTCCCCAATGCCGGCAAGAGCACCTTCATCCGTGCCGTGTCCGCGGCGACGCCGAAGGTCGCCGACTACCCGTTCACCACGCTGTATCCGAACCTGGGCGTGGTCAGCGTCGAGGCCTACCGCAGCTTCGTGATCGCCGACATTCCCGGGCTGATCGAGGGGGCCGCCGACGGTGCCGGCCTCGGTGCGCAGTTCCTGCGCCACCTGCAGCGCACCCGTCTGCTGCTGCACCTGGTGGATCTGGCGCCGATGGAGGGTGGCGTGGATGGCGTATCGCCGACCGAGCAGGTGCGGGCGATCGAGCACGAGCTGCAGAAGCACGACCCGGAGCTGCTGGCCAAGCCGCGCTGGCTGGTGCTGAACAAGGCCGACCTGATGTTCGAGGACGAGGCGCGGGCGCTGGCCGAGCAGGTCGTCGTCGAACTGGGCTGGACCCAGCCCTGGTACCTGGTGTCGGCGCTGGGCCGCGAAGGCACCTGGCCGATCATGAAGGACGTGATGGCGTTCTTCGACCGCCAGCGCGAGGAGGCGCTGGAGGCGGCCGCCAATGCCTCCTGAGCGTCGCGCCGTCCCGCGGCGCGCGGGGCAGGGTGACGCGCACACGAAAAACCCGGCCGAGGCCGGGCTTTTTCGTGGTGCTGCCGGAAGCGTGCGCGCTTCCGGCGTCGACGGCAGCCGATCAGGCGGCGGTCTTGATCGCCTTGATGCGGGCGCTCAGGCGGCTCTTGTGACGGGCAGCCTTGTTCTTGTGGATCAGGCCACGCGAGCTGAAACGGTCGAGGATCGGCTGGGCGATGGCGAAAGCGGCTTCGGCGCCGGCTGCGTCGTTGGCGTCCAGGGCCTTGATGACCTTCTTGACGGCGGTGCGCAGCATCGAACGCTGAGCCGTGTTGCGCGCGTTGCGCACGACGGTCTGCTTGGCGCGCTTCTTGGCGGACTTGATATTGGCCACGGTGGTGGTTTCCTGGAAAGCTGTGTGGTGGATAAAAACAAGCGGGAGAGTATGAAGCGTCCGAATATTCGCGTCAAGTCAATTGTCAAGAGGGCTGCCGCATGAGCCAGCCGCGCATGCTCCGCGGGCTGCTCTCCTTCAGCAGCATGACCATGGTCTCGCGCGTGCTGGGCCTGGTGCGCGACCAGGCCATCACCATTTCCTTCGGCGCCAACGCCACCACCGACGCGTTCTGGGTGGCGTTCCGCATTCCCAACTTCCTGCGCCGGCTGTTCGCCGAGGGCTCGTTCGCCACCGCCTTCGTGCCGGTGTTCACCGAGGTGAAGGAAACCCGCCCGCACGCCGACCTGCGCGCGCTGATGTCGCGGGTGTCCGGCACCCTGGGCGGGGTGCTGCTGCTGGTCACCGCGCTGGGGCTGATCTTCACCCCGCAGGTGGCGATGCTGTTCAATCCTGGCGCTACCGACGACCCGGCCAAGTTCGGGTTGATCGTCGATCTGCTGCGGTTGACCTTCCCGTTCCTGCTGTTCGTGTCGCTGACCGCGCTGGCCGGTGGCGCGCTCAACAGCTTTCACCGCTTCGGCCTGCCGGCGCTGACCCCGGTGATCCTCAACCTGTGCATGATCGCCGGCGCACTGTGGCTGGCGCCGCGGCTGCAGGTGCCGATTCTGGCGATGGGCTGGGCGGTGCTGGTGGCCGGCGTGCTGCAGTTGCTGTTCCAGTTGCCGGCCTTGCGCGGCATCGACCTGCTGACCCTGCCGCGCTGGGGCTGGCGGCATCCGGACGTGCGCCGGGTGCTGACCCTGATGGTGCCGACCCTGTTCGGCTCCTCGATCGCGCAGATCAACCTGCTGCTGGACACGGTGATCGCCTCGTTCCTGTACGCCGGCTCGCAGAGCTGGCTGTCGCAGGCCGACCGCTTCCTGGAGCTGCCGCTGGGCGTGTTCGGGGTGGCCCTGGGCACGGTGATCCTGCCGGCGCTGTCGCGGCACCACGTCAAGACCGATCGCGCGGGATTTTCCAGCGCGCTGGACTGGGGGCTGCGCACCACCTTGCTGATCGCGGTGCCGGCGATGCTGGGGTTGATGTTGCTGAGCCAGCCGCTGGTGGCGACCCTGTTCCAGTACGGCAAGTTCACCGCCTTCGACACGCGCATGGCGGCGATGTCGGTGTTCGGGCTGAGCTTCGGCCTGCCGGCGTTCGCCCTGCTCAAGGTGCTGCTGCCGGCGTTCTATTCGCGCCAGGACACGCGCACGCCGGTGCGCGCCGGTGTCGCCGCGCTGGTCGCCAACATGGCGCTGAACCTGTTGTTCCTGGCGATCCTGTACCAGCTGTGGGTGCCGGCGGAACTGCGTGCGCAGGGCGTGCGCGCGGCGCTGGAGGCGGTGCCGGGCCTGCACCTGGCGCTGGGCCTGGCCAGTGCGGTGGCCAGCTACCTCAACCTGTCGCTGCTGTGGCGCTGGCTGCGCCGCGACCAGGTCTACCAGCCCAAGCCGGGCTGGAGCGGCTACCTGCTGCGGCTGGGCGTGGCCTGTGCGGCGATGGCCGCCGTGCTGGCGCTGGGCCTGCACTGGCTGCCGGCGTTCACCACCATGGACAAGTGGCACCGGATCGGCAGCCTGCTGCTGCTGGTCGGCGGCGGCGGCGCGGTGTATCTGCTCGCCTTGCTGGCGCTGGGGTTTCGGCCGCGGGATCTGCGCGAGCATTGAAGCCGGGGTCCGGGATCCGGGGGCCGGGACCCGGGACCCGGGAGTTTCCGCGAGTGCCAAGCGCTTGCGATTGCATTCTGGGAGGGGCTTCAGCCCCGACGGGCCTTCCCGGGAAAGCCCGTCGGTACTGAAGTCCCTCCCACAGAAAGTGATCACTTTGTTTTTGCCGGATCGCCTGGCGGCGGTCTGGCTCCGCACGCCGATGCTGCCGTCCCGGGTCCCGGGTCCCGGGTCCCGGGCCCCGGGCCAAGCCCCCACCCGCTATACTCGACGGTTACGCATCATCGACCGGCGCTTCCTGCGCCGGCGCTTCGGACCGAGGAATGAGCAGGCTGTTTAGAGACGTCGAGGGCGGGACCCTGTTCCCGCAGGGAAGCGTGGTCTGCATCGGCGCCTTCGATGGCCTGCACCTGGGCCACCGCGCGCTGGTGCGGCAGGCGATCGCGCGCGCGCGCGAAGCGGGCGTGCCGGCGGTGGCGCTGAGTTTCGAGCCGCTGCCGCGCGAGTTCTTCGCCCCGGCCGCGCCGCCGCCGCGGCTGACCCTGGCCCGGGCCAAGGTGCAGGGCCTGCTCCAACTCGGCATCGACAGCGTCGGCCTGCTGCGCTTCGACCGGCGCATGGCCTCGATGAGCGCGGAGGACTTCGTGCAGCGCGTGCTGGTCGAGCGCCTGCGCGCGCGCGAGGTCTGGATCGGCCCGGCGTTCCGCTTCGGTCACAAGCGCGGCGGCGACATCGCGCTGCTGCGTGCGCTGGGCGCCCAGCATGGCTTCGCCGCCGACGAGATCGCGCCGGTGCACCTGCGCGAGGAGCGCATTTCCAGCACCCGCATCCGCGAGCTGCTGGTGGCTGGCGAGTTCGCCCATGCCGCCGAACTGCTCGGCCGCCCGTATGCGATCGGCGGCCGCGTGGTGCGCGGCAAGCAGCTCGGGCGCACGCTCGGCTATCCCACCGCCAACCTGCGGTTCGCCCGCACCCCGGCGCTGTCCGGCATCTACGCCACCTGGGTGCACGGGGTGGCGGCGCAGCCGTGGCCGTCGGTGTCCAGTTTCGGCACCCGCCCGACCGTGCAGGGCGTGGAGCCGCTGCTGGAAGCGCACCTGTTCGATTTCCAGGGCGACCTGTACGGTCGCCACATCGAGGTGGAGTTCGTCGCCAAGCTGCGCGACGAGGAAACCTTTGCCGATCTGCCGGCGCTGACCGCGCAGATGCACCGCGACGCCGCGCTGGCGCGGCAACTGCTCGCCGCCCCTGCGGTGGCGGGCCTGCCGCCCGTGTCCGCCGCCCCGCGCGCGGACCTCCCCCTGAAGACCACCGACCGGTAACTGCCCGTGACCCAGGACTACAAAGCCACCCTCCATCTGCCGGCGACCGAGTTCCCGATGCGCGGCGACCTGCCCAAGCGCGAGCCGGACATCCTGGCGCGCTGGGAGAGCGAGGGCCTGTACACGCGGCTGCGCGACAACGCCCAGGGCCGGCCGCTGTTCGTGCTGCACGACGGCCCGCCCTACGCCAATGGCGCGATCCACCTCGGGCATGCGGTCAACAAGATCCTCAAGGACATCATCGTCAAGTCCAAGTACCTCTCCGGCTACGACGCGCCGTACATCCCGGGCTGGGACTGTCACGGCCTGCCGATCGAGATCGCGATCGAGAAGAAGTTCGGCAAGGTCGGGGTCAAGCTGGATGCGGTGGAGTTCCGGCAGAAGTGCCGCGAATACGCCAACGCGCAGATCGACATCCAGCGCCGCGACTTCAAGCGCCTGGGCGTGATCGGCGACTGGGACAACCCGTACCGCACGCTGGACTTCCATTTCGAGGCCAACGAGATCCGTGCGCTGGCGCGGATCGTCGAGAACGGCCACCTGACCCGCGGCGTGAAGCCGGTGCACTGGTGCTTCGACTGCGGTTCGGCGCTGGCCGAGGCCGAGATCGAGTACGCCGACAAGCAATCGCCGACGGTGGACGTGGCCTACACGGCCCGCGACGGCGCGGCGCTGGCCGCCGCGTTCGGTGCGACCCTGCCGGACGGTGCCGAAGTGGCCGTGCCGATCTGGACCACCACGCCGTGGACGCTGCCGGCATCGCTGGCGGTGTCGCTGGGGCCGGACCTGGTCTATGCGCTGGTCGAAGGTCCGGCACGCGACGGCCGCCGCCGCTGGCTGGTGCTGGCCGACGCGCTGGCCGAGCGCGCGCTGCAGCGCTACGGGGTGGATGAGGTCGTGGTGCACGGCCGCGTCGCCGGTGCGGCGCTGGAACACCAGGTGCTGGCGCACCCCTTCTACGACGAGCGCGACGTGCCGGTGATCCTTGGCACCCACGTGTCCGACACCGACGGTACCGGCGCGGTGCACACCGCCCCCGGCCACGGCCAGGAGGACTACGTGGCGGTCAAGCCGTACGGGCTGCTGGAGCGCTACGGCGCGGCGCAGATCAACCCGGTGGATGCGCGCGGCGTGTACCTGCCGTCGACCCCCGCGGTCGATGGCATGGAACTGGCCGGGCTGCACATCTGGAAGGCCAACGACGTCATCGCCGACCTGCTGGCCGCGCGCGGGCTGCTGCTGGCGCGCGCCAGCATGGTCCACAGCTACCCGCATTGCTGGCGCCACAAGACCCCGATCGCGTTCCGCGCCACGCCGCAGTGGTTCATCTCGATGGAGCAGGCCGACCTGCGCGCCGAGGCGCTGCAGGCCATCGAAGGCGTGCACTGGTACCCGGCCTGGGGCCAGGCGCGCATCGCCGGCATGGTCGCCGGGCGCCCGGACTGGACGATCTCGCGCCAGCGCACCTGGGGCGTGCCGATCGCGCTGTTCGTGCATCGCGAGACCGGCGAACCGCACCCGCGCAGCACCGAACTGATGCGCCAGGTCGCCGACCGTGTCGAGGAGGGCGGGGTGGACGTGTGGTACGCGCTGGACGCCGCCGAACTGCTCGGCGACGAAGCGGGCGACTACGAGAAGATCACCGACATCCTCGACGTCTGGTTCGATTCCGGCGTCACCCACGAGGCGGTGCTGACCGAACGCGGCCTGCCCAAGCCGGCCGACCTGTACCTGGAAGGCTCCGACCAGCACCGCGGCTGGTTCCAGTCCTCGCTGCTGACCGGCGTGGCGCTGGACCACGCGGCGCCGTACCGGCAGTGCCTGACCCACGGCTTCACCGTGGACGAGCACGGCCGCAAGATGTCCAAGTCGCTGGGCAACGGCATCGAGCCGCAGGACATCATGAAGACGCTGGGCGCGGACATCCTGCGCCTGTGGATCGCCTCGGCCGACTACAGCAACGAGATGTCGCTGTCGCAGGAAATCCTCAAGCGCAATGCCGACGCCTACCGGCGCCTGCGCAACACCGCGCGCTTCCTGCTCGGCAACCTGCACGGCTTCAACCCGGCCGTGCACCTGCGGCCGCTGCCGGAGCTGGTGGCGCTGGACCGCTGGATCGTGCACCGCGCCTACGAGGTGCAGGAGCAGATCAAGGCCGCCTACGCGCGCTACGACTTCGCCGCCATCGTGCAGGCGCTGCTGAACTTCTGCAGCGTGGACCTGGGGTCGCTGTACCTGGACGTGACCAAGGACCGGCTGTACACGATGGCCGAGGACTCGCTCGGCCGGCGCTCGGCGCAGACCGCGATGTTCCATGTGGCCGAGGCCTTCGTGCGCTGGATCGCGCCGATCCTGAGCTTCACCGCCGACGAGCTGTGGGGTTACCTGCCGGGCGCGCACCTGGGCAACGTGCTGTTCGCCACCTGGTACGAAGGCCTGGCGCCGTTGCCGGACGACGCGGCGCTGAGCGCGGCCGACTTCGAGCAGTTGCTGGCGCTGCGCGAGCAGGTGGCCAAGGTGCTGGAGCCGATGCGCGGCAACGGCGTGATCGGTGCCGCCCTGGAGGCGGAGATCACCGTCGCCGCCGACGCCGCCACCGCGGCGAAGCTGCAGCCGCTGCAGGAAGAGCTGCGCTTCCTGTTCATCAGCGGCGACGTGGTGGTGCGCGAGGCCAGCACCGACGAGATCTTCGTCAGCGCCCAAGCCACCGAGAAGCCCAAGTGCGTGCGCTGCTGGCACTACCGCGCCGACGTCGGCGCCGACCCGGCGCACCCGGAACTGTGCGGCCGCTGCGTCAGCAACATCGAAGGACCGGGCGAGGAGCGCCGCTGGTTCTGAGTGCCGTCCCCGGCCACGCGGCTTGCGCGTCGCCGGGGCCGGCGGCGACGCCGTGGCTGCGGCGCCGGCCATCCTTCCTTTCCTTCTTCGCCCAAGGCGGACTTCCCGCATGACCGCACGACCCAACCCCTCCGCCCTGATCTGGCTGCTGCTGTCGGCTGCGGTGATCGGCCTGGACCAGTGGAGCAAGGCCTGGGTGCTGTCCAGCCTGCCCGAGTTCACCGCGGTGCCGGTGATTCCCGGCTTCTGGAACTGGTACCGGACCTACAACACCGGCGCGGCATTCAGTTTCCTGAGCCAAGCCGGCGGCTGGCAGCTCTGGTTCTTCACCGCGCTGGCGGTGGGCATCAGTGCCCTGCTGGCCTGGTGGCTGGCGCGCACCCCGCGCGGCGAGTGGCGCAGCGCGCTGCCGTACGCGCTGGTGATCGGCGGGGCGATCGGCAACGTGATCGACCGGCTGATGCACGGCCACGTGGTCGATTTCATCCAGTGGTACGTGGGCGAGCACTACTGGCCCTCGTTCAACATCGCCGACTCGGCGATCGTCGCCGGCGCCATCGGCATCGCCCTGTTCGGCGTGTTCGACGGCAAGGCGAAGCGAAAAGCGGGATAATCGGTGCCACTCTCCCTGTCGAAGCGCCTGGCCCCCTGCGGCCGGCGGATCTAGCTAATGGATGTCCTGCTCGCCAACCCCCGTGGCTTCTGCGCCGGCGTCGATCGCGCGATCGAGATCGTCAAGCGCGCCATCGAAACCCTGGGCGCGCCGATCTACGTGCGCCACGAGGTGGTGCACAACCGCTTCGTGGTCGACGACCTCAAGCAGCGCGGCGCGATCTTCGTCGAGGAACTGGACGAGGTACCCGACGGCAACACGGTGATCTTTAGCGCCCACGGTGTGGCCCAGGCGGTGCGCCAGGAGGCCGAGCGGCGCGGGCTGAAGGTGTTCGACGCCACCTGCCCGCTGGTGACCAAGGTGCATTTCGAGGTGGCCCGGCACTGCCGCGCCGGCCGCGACGTGGTGCTGATCGGCCACGCCGGCCACCCGGAGGTGGAAGGCACAATGGGGCAGTGGGACCGCGAGTGCGGCACCGGGCGCATCTACCTGGTCGAGGACATCGAGCAGGTCGCCACGCTGGACGTGCAGCAGCCGGAGAACCTGGCCTACACCACCCAGACCACGCTGTCGGTGGACGACACCCGCGGCATCATCGAGGCGTTGCGTGCGCGCTACCCGGCGATGCAGGGCCCGAAGAACGACGATATCTGCTACGCCACCCAGAACCGCCAGGACGCGGTGCGCGACCTGGCCAAGGAGTGCGACCTGGTGCTGGTGGTCGGTTCGCCGAACAGCTCCAATTCCAACCGGCTCAGCGAGCTGGCGCGGCGCGACGGGGTGGAGTCCTACCTGATCGACGGCGCCGACGAGATCGATCCCGCCTGGATCGCCGGCAAGCGCCGCATCGGTCTGACCGCCGGCGCCTCGGCGCCGCAGGTGCTGGTGGACGGCGTGATCGCGCGGCTGCGCGAACTCGGCGCCGATGGCGTGTCGGAACTGGCGGGCGAACCGGAGTCGATGGTGTTCGCCCTGCCGAAGGAATTGCGGCTGCGTCTGGTCGACTGACGGTCGCGTTCGGTCGCGTGTTCGTACGCTGGATGGGCGTATCTGTCGCGGCGCGCGTAGGAGCGGCTGTCAGCCGCGACGGGCGATCCCGGTAAAGCCTGTCGCGGCTGATCCCCGAAAAGGGGACAAGAGCCGCTCCTGCGAGATGACGTGATGTGGTGCTGCCGCGTGGCAAGCGCCACGGCTTACTGGCGCTGCATGCCGCGCGGCCGTCCCTGTGCATCGAACTCGATGCCCACGCTGACGCGATCGCCTTGCACGCCGTCCGGCATCCAGCGCAGGCGGCCGCGCCGGCCGATCAGCACGTAGACGTGATCCACCTTCTCCGGCTCGGCCTGTAGCGCCTCGCCCTGTTCCTGCAAGGCCGTGGCCACCCGGTGGGCGCCCTCGAAATCGATGTCCTGCAGCGCGGCGGTGTCGGTGGCCGGTTTGAGGAACGGCCCGAACATGCGCGGATTCACTGGCGCATCCTTGTGCCAGGCCTCGTCGTGGAAGCTGTATTCGTCCACGTGGTCCGGCTGTGCGGGGTCCAGCAGTTCGAGTCCGATCCGGTTGTCGTAGAAATGCACGGCATGGAACACGCGCAGGTCGTGGCCCTGCAGGTCGGGCAGGTCCGCCAGCGCCTGCCGGGCCGCGCGCAGCCGCTGCGGGTCGAACAGCAGGTTGCCGCGTGGTGCCGGCGTCGGTTCCGGCGCGGTGTCGGCAGCGCGGGCAGTCGGGGTCGGCACCGCCAGCGATTGCGGCTTGGAGGGGGACTGCAGGGCAGCCCCTGGGCCGGCCGCCTGCAGGGTGGCGCGGACGGTGTCCCAGGCGCCGCCGGCGAAGGCGAGGCCGCCGAGCAGCAGCACCACGCCGGCGAAGACCAGTGGGGTGGACGGCGTCTTCATGGCAGCTCCAGGTCGGAGCGGGCGGGGTGTTGCGGGTCGTACAGCACCGACACGGTGTCGCGCGGCAACTGTCCGACGTCGAGCAGCGACACGAACCGTCGCATCGTCGCCTCGTGCGGGTTGCCTGACGCGTCCTCGAACGCCACGCGGAACTCCACCTGCGGCTGCTCGTTGAGGGTGGTGCCGGTCTGGCGCACGTCCAGCACCCGCGCACGCGCGCGCAGGCCGCGGTACTTCAGGGTCTCGTCGGTGGCGTTGCGGCGGATCACGCGCAGGATCACGCGCAGCGCCAGCACGTAGCCGTTGAGTACCAGCGCACTCATCAGTAGCGGATGGTTGAAGGACAGGAAGGTCCAGCCCAGCCCGCGGTTCTGCAGGCGCCAGGCCACGACGTAGGCCGCACCGACCAGGACCACCAGCAGCACGGCGCCGGCCGCGCGGCGCCACAGGCTGGCGCGGTCCAGCGCCGGCTCGGCGTCCTCCAGCACCAGGTTCGGCGCGGCGCCCGGGGTGGTGCTCAGCCGCAGCGGCACGGTGCGCCCGCTCTCGAAGCGGCGTTGCGCCGGCTTGCGGTCCACGATCAGCAGGGTGTCGCGGATGGGCGTGCCGGACAGGTTGTCGAAGGCCAGGGTCAGCGACAGCTGCGGCCAGCCCTTGACCTCGACGCCGGTGGGGGCGATGCGTTCGATCAGTGCCTCGCGGCGCACGCCGCGAGCGAGGAGGTGGCGCACGCGGTGCAGGGCGCGCCCGGGCATGAGCAGCAAGGTGTCCAGGTAGGCGTAGAGCAGGTGCAGCCACAGGCCCAGCGACAGCGCCAGCAGGGTCAGCGCCCATGCGGGCGTGCTGGGCTGGGCCAGCACGCGTGGCCAGTCGCTGGCGAAATAGAGGATGCAGGGGAAGGGGATGGCGAAAAACAGCAGGAACGCGAGCCAGAACCAGGCGAACAACTTCACGATGAGCAGGGGGAGGGGGACGACGGGGGCGGGAGGGTAACCCATCGATTGCGGCGCGCGCGCGAAGGCCCGGGCAGCGATTGACCCCGGCCCGGGCCGACGCCTAGAATTGCCAGTTCCGCCGGAATAGCTCAGTCGGTAGAGCGGCGCATTCGTAATGCGTAGGTCGCAGGTTCGACTCCTGTTTCCGGCACCAGTCGTACCCAGAAGGCAGCCGCGCGGCTGCCTTCCTGGTGTCTGCGCTCCCGTTTTTCTGCGACGCAGGTTCGTGCGCGCAGCGGCCTGCGACGCCGTGTCGCAGGTGGGTGCGGCAATGTGTCGCACATAAAAACGCGGCCTGGCGCCCGCCCGGGCTTGTCAATGACTTCCGGAGTTGCCGCACGGCAGCATAAAATGCGTCGTTGATCGCGCATGCCGGCCCGGATGCCGCGGCGGACGCGGAACAGCCCCCTCTACGGCGCTCCGCCTCCCGCTCCCGCGCGGTTCGCATCCCCTACGCAATTGGATCGTTCGATGATTCCGTTGAAACAACTCCGGCGCTCGCTGCGCTCCGGTCTGTTGCTGCTGGCCGCACTGCTCTTGGCCGGCTGCAACTCGGCCATCCTCAACCCCAAGGGTCAGATCGGCCACGACGAGAAGACGCTGCTGATCACCTCGGTGGTGCTGATGCTGCTGGTGGTGATCCCGGTCATCGTGATGACCCTGGCCTTCGCCTGGCGCTACCGCGCGTCCAACACCAAGGCCCGCTACGAGCCGAACTGGTCGCACTCCACTGCGATCGAGGTGGTGGTGTGGTCGATCCCGTGCATGATCATCCTGGTCCTGGCGGTGCTGACCTGGCGCTCCTCGCATGCGCTGGATCCGTACAAGCCGCTGGACTCCAAGGTCAAGCCGATCACCATCGAGGCGGTGGCGCTGGACTGGAAGTGGATGTTCATCTACCCGGAGCAGGGCATCGCCACGGTCAACGAGATCGCGTTCCCGGTCGACACGCCGCTGAACTTCAAGATCACCTCCGACACGGTGATGAACTCGTTCTTCATCCCGCACCTGGGCACGCAGATCTACGCGATGGCCGGCATGGAGACCAAGCTGCACCTGATCGCCAACGAGCCGGGCGAGATGTTCGGCCTGTCGGCCAACTACAGCGGCCACGGCTTCTCGAAGATGGGCTTCGCCGCGCATGCCACCGACCGCGCCGGTTTCGACGCGTGGGTGGCCAAGGTCAAGGCCTCGCAGAAGACCCTGGACCAGGCCGAGTTCCAGGTGCTGGCGGCCAACCGCAACGACAAGGCTGCCTACCCGGTGACGTACTACGCCTCGGTGCAGGACGGCCTGTTCAAGTCGTTGATCGACAAATACATGATGGGCAAGGGCCACAAGATGGAAGGCCACGACGCTCATCCGGCATCGGCTGCTGAGCCGGTCGCCATGTGCACTTCTGGAGACAAGTGATGCTAGGCAAACTCACGCTCGAGGCGGTTCCGTACCACGAGCCGATCATCATGGCGGCCCTCGGCGGCGCCGGCCTGCTCGGCCTGCTGGTGGTGGCCGCGGTCACCAAGTACAAGCTGTGGGGCTACCTCTGGAAGGAGTGGTTCACCTCGGTCGACCACAAGCGCATCGGCGTCATGTACATCGTGGTGGCGCTGATCATGCTGCTGCGCGGCTTCGCCGACGCGGCGATGATGCGCACCCAGCAGGCGATCGCGCACGGCGGCAACGAAGGCATCTTCCCGCCGCACCACTACGATCAGATCTTCACTGCGCACGGCGTGATCATGATCTTCTTCATGGCCATGCCGTTCATGACCGGCCTGTTGAACCTGATCGTGCCGCTGCAGATCGGCGCGCGCGACGTGGCGTTCCCGTTCCTGAACTCGCTGAGCTTCTGGCTGTTCGTGGCCGGCGCGGCGCTGGTCAACATCTCCCTGGGCGTGGGCGAGTTCGCGCAGACCGGCTGGCTGGCCTACCCGCCGCTGTCCGGGCTGGAATACAGTCCAGGCGTCGGTGTCGACTACTACATCTGGGCGTTGCAGATCTCGGGCCTGGGCACATTGCTCACCGGCATCAACTTCTTCGTGACGATCATGCGCATGCGCGCGCCGGGCATGACCCTGATGCGCATGCCGATCTTCACCTGGACCGCGCTGATCACCAACATCCTGATCATCGCCGCGTTCCCGATCCTGACCGTGGCGCTGGCGCTGCTGGGTGCGGACCGCTACCTGGGCACGCACTTCTTCACCAACGACGGTGGCGGCAACGCCATGATGTACGTCAACCTGATCTGGATCTGGGGCCACCCGGAGGTCTACATCCTGATCCTGCCGGCGTTCGGCATCTTCTCCGAGCTGATCGCCACCTTCAGCCGCAAGCGCCTGTTCGGCTACACCTCGATGGTGTACGCGACCTCGTGCATCGGCGTGCTGTCGTTCATCGTGTGGCTGCACCACTTCTTCACCATGGGCTCGGGCGCCAACGTCAATGCCTTCTTCGGCATCACGACGATGATCATCTCGATCCCCACCGGCGTGAAGATCTTCAACTGGCTGTTCACCATGTTCCGCGGCCGCGTGCACATGACCGCACCGGTGCTGTGGACCATCGGCTTCATCATCACCTTCGTCATCGGCGGCATGACCGGCGTGATGCTGGCGATCCCGGCGGTGGACTTCGTGCTGCACAACAGCCTGTTCCTGATCGCGCACTTCCATAACGTGATCATCGGCGGCGTGGTGTTCGGCTACCTGGCGGGCCTGACCTACTGGTTCCCGAAGGCGTTCGGCTTCAAGCTCAACGAGAAGCTGGGCAAGGCCTCGTTCTGGTGCTGGATCATCGGCTTCTTCATCGCCTTCATGCCGCTGTACGTGCTCGGCTTCATGGGCATGACCCGGCGCATGAACAGCTACAACCATCCGGAGTGGGCGCCGTGGCTGATGGTGGCCGCGGTGGGTGCGGCGATCATCGGCACCGGCATCTTCCTGAACCTGGTGCAGATCGGCTATAGCATCTGGAAGCGCAAGGAGAACATGGACCTGACCGGCGACCCGTGGGATGGCCGCACCCTGGAGTGGGCGACCTCCTCGCCGCCGCCGTTCTACAACTTCGCGGTGCTGCCGCACATCGACGACCGCGACCAGTTCTGGGAAGACAAGCTCAAGGGCAAGGGCTGGCCGCGTCCGGCCAAGTACGAACCGATCCACATGCCGCGCAACACGGCGGCGGGCTTCTGGATCGGCGCCTTCAGCATCGTCCTGGGCTTCGGTCTGACCTGGCACATCTGGTGGATGGCGGTGATCGGCCTGGTCGGCATGATCGGCAGCTTCATCGCGCGCACCTTCGATGACGACATCGATTACTGGGTCCCGGCGGAGGAAGTGGAGCGCATCGAGAACGCGCGCTTCGCCCTGCTGGAACAGCAACACGCGGCCAACGCCGCAAAGGCGGTCTGAACCATGGCTTCCACGACGCTCGATTCCCACGCCGCCCACGCGGGCGGCCACGACCACGACCACGAACACCACGACGCGGGCGGCAACACCGTCTTCGGGTTCTGGGTCTACCTGATGAGCGACTGCCTCATCTTCGCCGGCCTGTTCGCCACCTATGCGGTGCTGGCCGGCGCGACGGTGGACGGCCCGACCGCCAAGGAACTGTTCGACCTGAAGTTCGTGCTGGTGGAAACCTTCCTGCTGCTGTTCAGCAGCCTGGGCTTCGGCCTGGCGATGATCTCGGCGAACAAGCGCAGCATGGGCGGCCTGTACGGCTGGCTGGCAGTCACCGCGGCGCTGGGCCTGGGCTTCCTGGGCATGGAGCTCTACGAGTTCCACCACCTGATCGAAGAAGGCGCCGGCCCCGGCCGCAGCGCGTTCCTGTCGGCCTTCTTCACCCTGGTCGGCACCCATGGTCTGCACGTGGCCTCGGGCCTGCTGTGGATGACCGTGCTGGTGATCCAGATCGCGAAGAACGGCCTGACCCCGCGCAACATGACCCGCCTGGCGTGCCTGAGCCTGTTCTGGCACTTCCTGGACGTGATCTGGATCGGCGTGTTCACCATCGTCTACCTGCTGGGAGCGCTGTAATGGCCAACCATCATTCCTCCGACACGCACGCCGAGCACGGCCACGGCGGCGGCCTGAAGTCCTACCTGGTCGGCTTCGTGCTGGCGGTGATCCTGACCGTGATCCCGTTCGGCATGGTGATGAGCGGGGCGTTCCCGCGCGGCGTCACCGTCATCGTCATCGCGGTGCTGGCCGCGGTGCAGATGCTGGTGCACTTGATCTACTTCCTGCACATGGACCGTTCCGCCGAACAGCGCTCCAACGTGCACGTGGGCCTGTTCTCGCTGCTGATCATCGGCATCGTGGTGGTCGGCTCGCTGTGGGTGATGCACAACCTCAACGTCAACATGATGCACTGAGGGCGGGCACCGCAGCAGGTTCGCGAAGGCCGCCTCCGGGCGGCCTTTTGCGTTCTACGGTCCGGTGCGGCCGCCCTGGAAGGTGCAGATGGCCGATGGGCGCGCCGCCGTCAGCTGCGGTCCGAGCCGAGCGTCGCGGAGAGTTTCAGCAGGACCTGCGCGTCTTCCGCGCTGAGGCGATCGAGCAGCCAAGTTCTGACCGCGGCGGCGTGGATCGGCCGCGCCGCCGCGATCTTCTCCCGGCCCAGGGCGGTGATGGCCACCGTCACCACGCGCGGTTCTGCGTCGCTGCGGCGGACCAGACCGCGCGTCTGCATGCGCGTGAGCTGATGCGACAGCCGGCTCTTGTGCCACCCCATGGAATCGGCGAGCGCCTGCTGGCGCAGCTCGCCCTTGCCCAGGTCCATCAGCCGCGACAGCACACCGAAGTCGCTGCCGGTCAGGTCGGCGTGGTCGGCTAGGTCCTTTTCGACGGCGGCCATCACCGTCTGGCCCATCTGCTTGAAGGCGTGCCAGATCGCCAGTTCGCCTGCGGAGAGTCGTGCGTGTTTCATGCGGTCACCATAGGTGGCGCTGGTTGACATGGCAACCCGAACGGCGTATCTCTAGGTTGACATGACAACCTTTGCGTGGCCGCTGGCAGGCGTGCGATGCCAGCCGAGCGGACACGCGGTTCCTGGAGGCGATGGCGATGTCTGCAATGACGTTCGCAGGTGTGGATGTGGTGATGACCGGCGGCAGCGACGGTATCGGGTTCGGCCTCGCGCGGCGCTTTCTGGCCGCGGGCGCAAACGTGCTGGTCACCGGCCGCGATGCAGGCAAGCTCGACCGCGCGGCCCAGGCCGCGCCCGGTCTGCAGACCCTGGTCAACGACATCGGGGTCGCCGAAGAGCGCGAGCGACTGGCGCAGTACCTGCGAGCGCGGCATCCCGGGCTGCGCGTGGTCGTCAACAACGCCGGCATCCAGCGGCGCGTCGCGCTCGCCGACGACCAGGCGACCTGGGCCGAGCGCCAGCGCGAGATCGACATCCTGTTCGCTGCCGTCGTACATCTGAACCATTTGCTGGTCCCGCTGTTGCTGCAGCATGGCGAGCCTGCACTGATCGCCAATGTCTCCTCCGGCGGCGCCTTCGTTCCGCAGCCGTTCGCCCCGGTCTACAGCGCCTGCAAGGCCGCGCTCCACAGCTATACGCGCAATCTCCGCTTCGCGCTTGCCGCGACGCCGGTCAGGGTCGTCGAGATCATTCCGCCCGCGGTCCGCACCGCGCTGGCGGGCCCGGGCATGGCCCATGGCGCGGACCTGGACGACTTCTGCGACGCCATCTTCGCCGGCCTCGCGGCGGGGCAGGCCGATGAGCTCGGCTTCGGAATGACCGATTCGGCGGAGTTTCGGCAGCGTCTCGACGTGGAGCGTGCGGTATTCGATGGATTCTCCGGGCGTTTTCCCGTTCGCAGGTACTGAAGCGGCGGTACCGGTGCAACCGGCGCGCCGGGGTTGTCCCGCTCACGCCATGCAAGGCGCGTCGGTGAGTTCGCACAACGGCAGCCAGGTCGGCACGCCGTCGCTGTTGCGGATCAACAGGCCCAGTTGCCCATGTTGCTGCAGCGGCTGGGCGTAGACCGGCGCGATGCCGGGTGCCGCGTGGGCGGGCGCCGCCGCCGTTGCCGGGAAGGCGCTGGCCAACAGGGTCTGCGGCCGTGCCGCGCGCAAGGTGGCGACCAGGCCGGCCGGGTCGCCGTGCAGCAGCGCGTGGTGGCATAGCGCAAGCAGGCAGCCCTCGTCCTCGCGCGGGGCGGCGACGGGCCGCGCCGGTGTTTCTGGCGGTGCGACGCGCACGCGCTGCAACAGACGACGCAAGTGCTGGCGCGAGGCGCTTTCGCTGCGTGACGACAGCGCCGCCAGCTCGGCGTGGCGAAAGTCGAACGCTTCGGCGAGCAGCACCAGGGCCACGTCGCCGGGCGGCAGGGTGCGCACCAGGTGGGCCAGCGCCTGTGCGACCGCGTCGCGGTGCAGGGCGTGCTGCGCCGGTTCTTGCGTCGGCCCGGCCTCCAGCAGCGCCGGGTCCTGTGCGGCGCGTTCCAGCACGCTGCGGTAGCGGGCGCGGCGGCGCAGGCGGTCGATGCACAGGTGCCGCAGCACCGTGGTCATCCATGCGTCGCCGCCATTCGCCGGCAACGGCCCCTGGGCGGCACGCAGATAGGTCTCCTGCACCAGGTCCTCGGCGTCCTGGCCCTGGCCGAGCCAGCGGTGCGCCAGGGCCAGCAACTGGCGGCGCAGCGCCTCGCCGTCGGCCGGCGTGGGCGTGTCGGTCGGAGATGTCACGTCGCAGCCCCGTCGTTCGTTGGGAGGGACACCCACCATACATGGAGACAGGCCGATGCTGCGTTCCGACGAAACGTCCCCCGCTGCGCCCTCCGCGCAATCGCCGTCCGCCGCCTTCCTCGAGGAAAAGGCGTTCCGCGCGCGGACCCTGCTGCTGTTCGGCACCATCACCGACGCCAGCGCCTACCAGACGGTACGCCATCTGCTGGCGCTGGATGCCGAGTCCGATGCGCCGATCGCGATGATCGTGTCCTCGCCGGGCGGGCATCTGGAATCCGGCGACGCCATCCACGATGCGCTGCGCTTCATTTCCGCACCGGTCGACATGATCGGCTCGGGTTGGGTCGGCAGCGCGGCCACGCACGTGTTCCTGGGCGTGCCGCGCGAGCGCCGGGTGTGCCTGCCGCAGACCCGGTTCCTGATCCATCAGCCCAGCGGCGGCGCCGGCGGCCCGGCCAGCGACATCGCCATCCAGGCCAGCGAGATCCTCAAGGCGCGCGCCCGCATCGCCAAGGTCATTGCCCGCGAGACCGGCCAGCCGCTGGAGCGCGTGGAGACCGACATCGAGCGCGACTGCTGGATGTCGGCGCAGGAGGCGATGGACTACGGCCTGGTGTCGCGCATCGTCGAGCGGCGCAGCCAACTGGCCGGGCGCTGAGGGCTCCGGCCAGTGCGGCAGGCGCCGTGCGCGGCGATCGCCGCGGGCATGACCTATGGCATGGCACGCGGCGGCGGCGCAGGCATAGCATGGGAGTTTGCCTGTCCGCTGTCGTTCGCCCCCCCTGGAGATCCCATGAACAAGTCCACCGCCTGGATGGCGCCGTTGCTGCTGGCCGCCACTGTCGCGTTCCAGGCCACGGCGCAGACCGCACCGCCGCGCGACGTGCCCTTCGCCGGTACGTTGAAGATCGATGTCGATGCCACCGATCTGGCGCACCGTATCTTCCGCGTGCGCAGCACCATCCCGGCCACGCCGGGGCCGATGACCCTGCTGTATCCGCAGTGGATCCCCGGCAACCATTCGCCGACCGGTCCGATCGACAAGCTCGCCGGGCTGGTGATCAAGGCCAACGGCAAGGTGTTGCCGTGGACGCGCGACCAGTTCGACGTCTATGCGTTCAAGATCGACGTGCCCGCCGGCGTCAGCGAGATCGTCGCCGAGTACCAGTTCCTGTCCTCGCAGGGCGACGGCCAGGGCCGGGTGATGATGACCCCGGAGATGCTCAACCTGCAGTGGAACACCACCGCGCTGTATCCGGCCGGGGTGTACGCGCGCAACATCAAGGCGCAGGCCAGCGTGACCCTGCCGGCCGGCTGGAGCTACGCCACCGCGCTGGAGACCGCCACGCGCAGCGGCGATACGGTGACGTTCAAGCCGATCGATTTCGACGACCTGGTCGATTCGCCGATGTTCGCCGGCAAGTACTACAAGCGCATCGTGCTGGACGACAAGGGCAAGGCGCCGGTGGCGCTGAACGTGTTCGCCGACAAGCCCAAGTCGCTGGAGGCCAAGCCCGACCAGATCAAGGCGCACGTGGCCCTGGTGCAGCAGATGGACAAGCTGTACGGCGCGCGTCACTTCGACCACTACGAGTTCCTGCTGGCGCTGACCGACAAGCTCGGCGGCATCGGCCTGGAGCATCATCGCTCCAGCGAGAACAGTGGCCCGCTCGACTACTTCACCGAGTGGGACAAGAGCTGGGAGATGCGCGACCTGCTCGCGCACGAGTTCAACCACTCCTGGAACGGCAAGTACCGGCGCGGCGCCGACCTGGCCACGCCCAACTTCAACGTGCCGATGGGCGACAGCCTGCTGTGGCTGTACGAGGGCCAGACCCAGTTCTGGGGCGAGGTGATCGCCGCGCGCGCAGGGCTGTGGACCCAGGACCAGGCCCGCGACATGCTGGCCAACGTCGCCGCGGTCTACCAACGCGGCCGTCCCGGCCTGGCCTGGCGCGCGCTGCAGGACACCACCAACGACCCGACCATGTCGATGCGCCGGCCGCGCGCCTACCGCAGCTACCAGTTGAGCGAGGACTACTATTCCGGCGGGCAGATGGTCTGGCTGGAGGTCAACGCCAAGCTGCGCGAGCTCAGCGGCGGCAAGCGCTCGCTGGACGATTTCGCCAAGGCGTTCTTCGGCATGCACGACGGCGCCTGGGACGTGAACACCTACACCTTCGACGACATCGTCGCCACGCTCGATGGGATCGCCAAGTACGACTGGGCGAGCCTGCTGCGCAGCCGTCTCGATGCGCACGGGTCGCTGGTCGGCGGGATCGAGGCCAGCGGCTGGAAGCTGGTCTATACCGATCAGCCGAACGCGGCCAGCAAGACCTCCGAGGCGCGCAACAAGAGCCTGGACCTGAGTTACTCGCTCGGCCTGAGCCTGGACGAGCAGGGCCGGGTGCAATCCGTGCTGTGGGACAGCCCGACGTTCAATGCCGGCATCATCGCCGGCAACCGCGTGGTCGCAGTCGGCGGCCGCGAGTACAGCGCCGAGGCGCTCAAGGACGCGGTCACCGCGGCCAAGGGCGGCAGCACGCCGATCGAACTGCTGGTCAAGCGCGGCGACCGCTACGACACCTTGCGCATCGCCTACTACGGCGGCCTGCAGTATCCGCACCTGGAGCGCATCGCCGGCACGCCGGATCGCCTGAGCGAGTTGTACAAGGCGCGTTGAGGGCGGCGAGCGCGATCGCCGCCGGCGCTTCGGTGTGCCGGTGCGCGGTGCGGCGACGGCGTCGTCGTGCTGGCGCGTGTCGCTTGCGGCGGTTGCGCGCGCGATGCTCATTGTTTGGTCGCCAGCGATGGCGCAGTCCATGTGAAGCCGTTCCTGCAGCGAGCGCAGCACCGTGCGGGAGCGGCCGAGGTGGCCGATCTTCTTTGCGGGGACGAGGTCAGGCGGTGAAAATCAATGTGGTCGGCACCAGCGCAAGCGGGAAAAGCACACTCGCCAGGCTGATCGCCAAGGAACTTGCGATTCCCTACGTCGAAATGGACAGACTCTACTGGCGCCCGGACTGGCAGGGGACCCCGGACGATGTGTTCCTGAAAGAACTGGAGCGTGCGTTAGCCGCCTCTGCGGACTGGGTACTGGATGGCAACTACAACCGGACGCGCCCCGTGAAATGGCGCGACGTGGACCTGGTGGTGTGGGTGGACTATGGGTTTTGGCGCACGCTGTTCCAGGCTGTCGCCAGAGCGTTCAAACGGGCCTGGCGCAAACAGGAGCTGTGGCCCGGAACGGGAAATCGCGAGAGTTTTCGCCGCGCATTCTTTAGCCGGGAGTCCATCATCATCTGGATGCTCAAGACCTGGCGCAGCAACCGCGCGCGCTACCAGGCAGATCTGCACAACCCGCAGTACGCGCATATTCGCTTCGTGCGCATTAGGCGACGGGAGCAGGCGCAACACCTGCTTGCTGCCTTGAAGGCGCGCTGACGGCCTCCCTGCCGCGACAAGCGAAGAGGACATCGTCCCGGGCAGAATCGGTCTGACCCGACGTCGGCGCCACAGGCTGCCTCCTGCTGCCGCCTGGCGGCCGTGCGCGGGCGACTTGGGTCACCAGTCGCGGGGAAACGCAGCAGCGCCCGCCGTACATCGGCGTCGCTGCCGACTGCGCGACGTCTTCCCGGCGCCGCGTTACCAGCTGGGGAAGCGAATGCGATGCGGCGCCTGGCGCCGCGTCGCGGACCTTGAGACCGCCAGCCACTATGCTGGTGCATTGTCTGAGCGGACCAGAAGCAGATGGCGAAAGCGAAAACGGCCTATGTCTGCGGCGAGTGCGGCGCCGAGTACAACAAGTGGCAGGGCCAGTGCACCGAATGCGGCGCCTGGAACACGCTGAGCGAGATCGTGCTGGAGAGCGCGGCCACGGCCAAGGCGCCGGCCGCGGCGCGGCGCAGCGGCTGGGCCGGCAAGGCCGAGACGCCGAAGATCACCGCGCTCAAGGACGTGGAGCATCGCGACCAGGCGCGCGTGTCCACCGGCATCGGCGAGTTCGACCGGGTGCTCGGCGGCGGCCTGGTCGAGGGGGCGGTGGTGCTGATCGGCGGCGACCCCGGCATCGGCAAGTCGACCCTGCTGCTGCAGGCGCTGGCGAAGATGGCCGGCACGCTGCCGGTGCTGTACGTGACCGGCGAGGAATCGCTGGGCCAGGTCGCCGGCCGCGCGGTGCGCCTGGATCTGCCGCTGGACGGCCTCAACGCGCTGGCCGAGACCGGCATCGAGCACATCCTGCAGCACGCCAGCGCGGCGCGGCCCAAGCTGATCGTCGCCGACTCGGTGCAGACCCTGTGGACCGAGGCGCTGACCGCCGCGCCGGGGTCGGTCAGCCAGGTGCGCGAGAGCGCGGCGCGCCTGGTGCGCTATGCCAAGGAGACCGGCACCGCGGTGTTCCTGGTCGGCCACGTCACCAAGGAGGGCGGCATCGCCGGCCCGCGCGTGCTCGAGCACATGGTCGATGCGGTGCTGTACTTCGAGGGCGAGAGCGGCAGCCGCTTCCGCCTGCTGCGCGCGTTCAAGAACCGCTTCGGCGCGGTCAACGAACTGGGCGTGTTCGCGATGGGCGAGAAGGGGCTGAAGGAAGTCTCCAATCCGTCGGCGATCTTCCTGTCCGGCGGCAGCGCGCACCAGCCCGGCAGTTGCGTGATGGTCACCCGCGAGGGCACGCGGCCGCTGATGGTGGAAGTGCAGGCCCTGGTCGATGCCTCGCCGCTGTCCAATCCGCGGCGCGTGGCGGTGGGCCTGGAACAGAACCGGCTGGCGATGCTGCTGGCCGTGCTGCACCGCCATGGCGGCATCGTGGTCGGCGACCAGGACGTGTTCGTCAACGTGGTCGGCGGCATCCGCGTGCAGGAAACCGCGGCCGACCTGCCGGTGCTGCTGGCGGTGCTGTCGTCGCTGCGCGATCGGCCGTTGGCGGAAAAGACCATCGCCTTCGGTGAGGTCGGCCTGTCCGGCGAGATCCGCCCGGTGCCCAATGGCGAGGACCGGCTGCGCGAGGCCGCCACGCACGGCTTCAAGCGCGCCATCGTGCCCAAGGCCAATGCGCCCAAGACCGGTACGGTCAAGGGCATGGAGGTGATCGCGGTGGAGCGCCTGGCGCAGGCGCTGGAAGCGGCGAGCGAATAGGCTGCGGCGTCGGCGGGCAGCGGCGCGTCGTCCCCGTGTACTGCGTCGCTTCGAATCGCGATGCGGTGGTGTGCGCGCGAGTGCGGCCCACGTAGACAAGTGGCCGCATCGCGCGGCCTGGTGTGGAGATTTCCGATCCGCATCGTCAGCGGTAATGCATCCGCTCGCTGCACGTCGATGCGCGCGACCGGCCACAGGTCGCAGCCGTCGCCTCTTCTTCGGTAAGGCGAACGGCGCGCGTCGCCACGCGCGCCGTTGCCCTTGCAGTGCCGCAGACGCGATGGCGCCCGCGATTGCGTCAATCCTTGCGGTACACCACGCCGAGCTTGTCGATCTCGTCGCCGTCGCGGCCGGTGAAGCCGGCGATGTGCCAGCCGCTGGGCGCGGTGAGCGTGTAGGTCTCGGCGGTCGGCGTGCCGGCGCTGAGGCTGCGGCCCTGGTTGGTGCGCAGGCTCAGCGAGAACAGCCGGGTGTGGCCGTTGTACTGGCCCACGCTCAGCGTGGCCGAGGTCAGCCGCTCGTTGCTGCCCAGGCGCAGCGTGACCGCGTCGCCGCCGCTGCCGCCGTGGGCCAGGGTGCTGCCGTTGTCCAGGCCCAGCGCGATGCCGTCCAGGCGCGAGGCGCCGCGCAGGGTCACGCTGGCGATGGTGCGCTGCTCGGCGCCCTTGGCGATGTCGTTGAACGGGGTGCCGTGCGGGCCGCCGAACTGGTCGCTGGTGCGCACGGTGGTCCCGACCGCCCAGCCGAACTGCGCGGCCAGCGGGTAGTGGTCGGACAGCGGCTTGCCGTCGCTGTCGTAGAAGTTGCCGTCGTCGAGCTTGTAGCGGTTGGCGACCAGGGTCAGCTGCGGCGCGTCGCGGTACAGGATCTTGTCCACCACTTCGCAGTCGTTGGTCGGCGGGGTGCCGCACAGCAGCGGCGCGGCGCCGGCCGCCGGGGCACTGCCCTTGACCAGTTCCACCCAGGTATCGGTCAGGCCGTTGGCGGAAATCAACGCACGGATGTTGTCGTCGGCGCGGGTGTAGCGGGTGTTGGAGTCCATCATCACCAGCACCGCGTTGCCGGCCGACCAAGTCTGGATGAACTGCGAAAGCTGGCTGATGTTGGCGCGCCGCGCGGCCAGGTCGGCGCTCTCGGTGCCGGCGTTGGGGTGCGCGTTGTACACGTCCAGCAGCACGCCGTCGTCCAGGCGCACGCGCATGTAGCTGAAGCCCTTGGGGGTGAGGCAGTCGGTGCCGTTGCACTTGTCCCACTTGATGCGGGTGAAGTCGTCGAAGCGGTAATTGCTCAGCGTGTTGAGGCCGTCGCCGATCGCCGCGCCGCCGCTGGTGGGCGTGCGGTAGGGGTGCTTGTCGCCCGCGTACAAGGTGGCGTGATAGTTGAAGTCTTCCTGCACGTTGATCAGGCCGTAGGGCGCCAGTTTCGGTGCGATCTGGGCGGTGTTGGCGGCCGGGTTGCTGCTGGAGATGCCCTGCGGCAGGCCGGCGACGTTGTAGGTGAGTACGTCGAGCACGCCGACTTCCGATTGCGCGTGGACCACGCCGGCGCAGGCCAGGCTCAATCCGATGCCGTAGCTCACGAGGGTGCGTAGATGCTGGATCATGAATCGCCTCTTGCGGGTTGGGAGGAACAGCGGGTGGCGCGAGCGCCAGGGGCGGTGCCGGAAGGCACCGATGCCGCCGCGCGACCGGCCGGGGCCGGCGCACGTGGCGTCATGGGGTCAGGAACTGCGGATCGAGCGCGGCCTCGACCGCGGCGGCGAAGGCGGGTAGCGGGCAGTCGTAGGCGGCGTCGGCGCGGCTGCACTGCGGGATGAACACGGGCGACTCCAGTGGCGGCGCCTGCACCGTCAGTGCGCGGCGTTCGCGCAGTTGCGCCAGGCTCTGCGCGGTGTAGCGCAGGCGGATCACCCGTTCGCCGTCGGCGCGGCGCCAGCGCTCGAACACCAGCGCGCCGCCGGGCACGGTCTGGTCGGGCTGGTAGCCGGGCAGTTGCCAGTGCAGGTCGAGCATGCCGGCCAGCAGGGTCAAGGTGCCGTCGTGGCCGGACAGCACCACCAGCCGCGCCGCGCCGCCGA